>NZ_JBSFLV010000028.1:0-91378 GCF_053599215.1 Streptomyces sp. NPDC001002
GGCCGGGCGGCAAGGAGCCCGACAGTCTGCGCGTCCGCATGGACACCTATCCTTGGAGTCGGTCGGACAGCGCGGTCCGCTCTGATTTGAGGCCGCGCCGACGGGAGTCGACGCGGCCTCAGTTGGTGCTGACCACCACTGTCTTGGCGGCCTTGTCGTGCAGGCCCTGCTTGTAGGGCTTGTCGAAGAAGCTCCAGCCGCCGCAGATCGCCGTCCAGATGCAGGCGCAGCAGAACGCGAACGGGATCCACAGCACCGCCGAGCGGGCCAGCGTGGACTGCACGGAGGGCGTGGAGCCGTTGTCGAGGTTGGCCACCCGCATGTTGAGCCACTTCTTGCCGAGCGTCTGGCCGGTCCTGCTGATCATGGCGGTGTCGTAGCCGATGTAGAGGATCGCGGCGACCAGGGACTGCGCGAACGACTTGCCGTACGACATGTCGTCGCCGCTCACGTCGTACTCGTGCACGCCCAGCGGCCAGGTGACCAGCCAGACGACGATGCCGACGAGGATCAGGTCGATGATCCGGGCCAGCGTGCGCTTGCCGCTGTCGGCGAGCGGAGGCATGCCGGCCAGCGGATCGTTGGGGTAGGAGCCGCCGCCGTACGGAGTGCCCCCACCGGCGGGTCCACCGCCGTAGGGAGTGCCGCCGTAGGGCGGCGGCTGGCCGCCGCCCGGGGGCGGGTCGTACGGCGAGCCCGGGCCCGGGCCGCTCGGGCCGGGCGGAGGCTGCTGCGGTGGCTGCTTCCGGAACGGGTCGTCGTCCGGCGGCTGCTGGCCGGAACCGGGAGGCGGTTCGGTGGTCATGGCCCGAGTGCACCGCGAACCCCGCCGCTCCGCATCCGACGAGCGGCCGTCCGGAGTACCGGATCACCTGGTACCGATGCGGTAGACGGTCATCCCGCCACGAACGTATGGGCTGCCTTGTCGTGCCAGCACTGGCGCCACGGACGGTCGAAGAGGCACCACGCGACGCCCACGACACCGATCACGAGCAGGCCGGGCACGCTGTAGACGAGCCAGCGGCGGAGGGCTCCGCCGAAGGTGGGCGGCTGGTGGCCCTCGATGTCGCGCACCTCGAGTCCCAGCAGTTTCTTGCCCAGGGTGCGGCCCGACTTGGCGGTGGGCAGCGCCTCGTAGAGGACACCGAAGAGGAGCAGGACGGCCAGGACGATGCCCAGGTAGACCGCGGTCGTGCCGTCGAGGAACCAGACGGTGACCGTCTCACCCGACAGCTTCGCCGCGTCGATCTTCTCGTCGACGTGGTCGATCGCCTTGGTGCCGAGCGGTACGGCGGCCACGGCGGTGACGCCCGCCAGGACGACGGTGTCGAGGAGCCGGGCGATCAGGCGCTTGCCGAGCGGCGCGGGGCGGGCCTCGGACTGGCGCCGGGCGGCGGCCTGGAACACGTCCTCCACGGGCGGCTTCCAGGGCGCGACGGGCTGCTCCTCACCTCCCGCGAGCCGGTGCACCTGCTGCGCCCACGAGGGCTGTCCCCCGCCGGAGCCACTGGACATGGGGGTGGCGGAGGCCTGCGCGGCAGCTGCCGCGGGCTGCACCGGCTGGGGGCCGCTGGACTGCGCCGGCACGGCGGGGGCGGCCTGTTGGGGACCGGAGGGGGCGGTGGGCGCGGCGGCGGGTCCCTGGGGGCCCGAGAGGGCGGTCGGCGCGGAGGCCGGACCCTGAGGGCCGGCGGCTCCTGCTCCCGCCCCCGCCTGTGCCGCGCGATCGGCGGCGGCCTTGCCCGCGCCGAAACCGGGGCCGGCGGGCGCGCCCGTGCTCCCGCTCTGCGCCCCGCCTTGCGCCCCTCCCTGCGCCCCGCTCTGCTGTCCCGCGCGCGGGGTCATCGTGCGGAAGGTCATGGTGCCGTCGTCCCTGACAGGACCGCCGGGCCCGGGGACGGAGGCGTTGCCCGCACCGGATGCGCCGTCCGCGCCCGCCTTCGGACGGCGGAAGACGAAGGTGCCGTCGGACGGGATGTCGGCCGAGCTGTCCGCGGGAGGGACGGTCGCCGTGCCGTCGGTGTGACCGGTCGGGTCGGCGTAGGGGACATCGGGCTGGACGCGCGGGTCGGGGCCCTGCGGGGAGCCCCATGACACGCGCCGGTCCTGGTCGCCGCCGAAGCCGGCCTGGCGGGAGCGGTCGGCGCCCCAGGCGGACGCCGGTTCGGGACGGTTGCCGTGCTGGGCCACCTGGGGTGCGGGGTCCTCGTCGAAGAAGTGCGGGCCCGTCTCCTCGACCGGCGCGGAGCCGGCACCGGAGCCGTCGGGCGCGGCGAGCGGCGCACCGTCCGACGGGGCCGGCCGGCTGGTGCCCGGTACCCAGGAGGCACCGTTCCAGTACCGGACATATCCAGGAATGGACGGGTCCGGGTAATACCCCTCGCGGGGCCTGTCGTCACCGGGTGCCGGGGTTGGGGCGCTCATGTCCGTCGTCCCGTATCTGCTCGGGGGTCAATATGGGGGGCTCCACATCTATCAGACCGGCGTGGCCACCACTGCCCCTCCCGCAGGACCCGCCCCTTTCCGGGCAAGGGCGTGCACCCGCTTCACCGTTCCGGAAAAAAATTCTCCGAACCCGCGTAATGGTTGCGCGCCCGCCCCCTCTCCATTCGTACGGGCCCGTTCGCAGAGCCCCGTACACCTGACCGAGAGAGGAACCGCACGCCATGCACTACACAGTGGTGGAACGCGAGTTGGAGCTGAAACTCATCCTGTCGCCGGAGCGCAGCATCCCGGTCCCGGCCCGCCTGGGCTATCGCACCGACGATCCCTACGCCGTCCACGTCACCTTCCACATCAACTCCGAGCACCCCGTGCACTGGACGTTCTCCCGCGAGCTCCTGGTGGAGGGGGTGTTCCGGCCGTGCGGGCACGGGGACGTGCGGGTGTGGCCGACGAAGTCGGAGGGGCGCAGCGTCGTGCTGATGGCGCTGAGTTCACCCGACGGGGACGCCCTGCTGGAAGCACCGGCCGCCCAGGTCTCGGCCTGGCTGGAGCGGACGCTGCGGGTGGTGCCCCCGGGGACTGAGGGCGAGCAGCTGGGGATCGACGACGCGCTCGACCAGCTGCTCGCCCAGTGACCCCACGGCCGACGTCAGAACAGCTTGCCCGGATTGAGGATGCCCAGCGGGTCGAAGGTCTGCTTGACCGCCCGCTGCATCTCCAGTCCGACCGGGCCGAGTTCGCGCGCCAGCCACTCCTTCTTCAGTACGCCCACGCCGTGCTCGCCGGTGATCGTGCCGCCGAGCTCCAGGCCGAGCGCCATGATCTCGTCGAAGGACTCGCGGGCGCGCCGGGACTCGTCGGGGTCCTGGGCGTCGAAGCAGACGGTGGGATGGGTGTTGCCGTCGCCCGCGTGCGCGCAGACCCCGATCGTCAGCCGGTACTTCTCGGCGACCCGCTCGATCCCTTCGAGCATGTCGCCGAGCCGGGAGCGGGGCACGCACACGTCGTCGATCATCGTCGTGCCCTTGACCGCTTCCAGCGCGGTCAGCGAGAGCCGCCGGGCCTGGAGGAGCAGTTCGGACTCGGCGGCGTCGTCGGCGGGCACCACCTGGGTGGCACCGGCCGCCTCGCACAGCGCACCGACGGCGGCGAGGTCGGCGGCCGGGTCCGGGGTGTCGAAGGCGGCGAGCAGCAGCGCCTCGGTGGTCTCCGGAAGCCCCATGTGCGCGAGGTCGTTGACGGCCTTCACCGTCGTACGGTCCATGAGTTCCAGCAGCGAGGGCACGTGACCGCCCGCCATGATCCGGCACACCGCGTCACAGGCCTCGGCCGCGGACGCGAACTCGGCCGCCAGCACCAGCTGTTGGGGCGGCTGCGGGCGCAGCGCGAGGATCGCCCGTACGACGATGCCGAGCGAGCCCTCGGAGCCGACGAAGAGGCGGGTGAGGTCGTAGCCGGCGACGCCCTTGGCGGTGCGGCGCCCGGTGGACATCAGGCGGCCGTCGGCGAGGACGACGTCGAGGCCGAGGACGTACTCGGCGGTGACCCCGTACTTCACGCAGCACAGGCCGCCGGAGGCGGTGCCGATGTTGCCGCCGATCGTGCACATCTCCCAACTTGAGGGATCCGGCGGGTAGTAGAGGCCGTGTTCGCCGACCGCGCGGGAGAGGGTGGCGTTGATGACGCCCGGCTCGACGACGGCGGTGCGGTCGATCGGGTTGATCTCCAGGATGCGGTCCATCTTGAGGAGCGACAGGACGACGCACCCCTCGGAGGCGTTGGCCGCGCCGGACAGGCCGGTGCGGGCGCCCTGCGGGACGACCGGGACGCGCAGCTCGCTCGCCACGCGCATGACGTGCTGGACCTGTTCGACCGTGCGGGGCAGGACGACGACCGCCGGGACGCCGGCCGGACAGAAGCTCGCCATGTCGTTGGCGTAGGAGGCCGTGATGTCGGGGTCGGTCAGGACGGCCTCGGCGGGCAGCCCGACCAGCAGCCGGTCCACGAGGCCACCGGCCGCCACCGTGTCCTCGTCGCGACGCGCTTCGATACGACTCATGATCACAGCCTCGCACCGGCGGCCATCGGTGTGAACCCCACCTGCGGCAGCCGCGGGATGCCGAGGTGTGGTCGTCGTACTGGCGCACAGTGAGCGCCATGACGAACGCGAGGGACAGCGCCGCCACGGAACGGAAGCGGGCCCGGCGTTCGCGGGTAACCGGGTGGCTGGTGGCGGGCGCCGTCGTGGGGTGCGCCGCCCTGGGCGGGGTGCTGATGCTGTGGCCGTTCGAACGGGCGACGGTCGTCCGGCCCCCGGCCCCGGCGCCGGGCGCGCAGGCGCTGACCGCGGTCACCGCCGGAGTACCGGCCGCACTGCCCGATCTGGCGGTACTGATCGGCGAGCGGGAGACCTTCCTGCGGACGCATCCCCGGGACGCGCGGTCGTGGGCGGTGCTCGGGACGGCCTACGTGGAGCAGGGGCGGCGGACGGCCGACGCGACGAACTATCCGCGGGCCGAGCAGGCACTGCGCACCTCGCTGAAGGTGCGGGCGAAGGGAAACGACGTAAAGGCTGCGGCGTTGGACGGGATGGCGGCGCTGGCGAACGCGCGCCGGGACTTCCGGGCGGCGCGCAGCTGGGGCGAGGCCGCGCTGAAGGTCGACGCCAAGCGCTGGACGACGTACCCGCTGCTGCTCGACGCGTACACCGGGCTCGGTGATTTCAAGGCGACCCAGCGCACGCTCGACGCGCTGCTGGAGCTACGGACCGGCCCGGCCGTGATGGCGCGGGCCGCCGGGGTCTACCGGGACCGGGGCTGGCGCGAGGACGCGGCGGCCGCCCTCTCCGACGCGGCGGCGCGGTCGACGGCACCTGCCGAGCGGGCCGCGTGGCTGGAACGGGCCGGGCAACTGGCCTGGGAGCGCGGCGACTTGACCGACGCGCTGCGGCACTTCCAGGAGGCGGTCCGGGTCGACCCCGACCAGCGGGCCGCGCAGGCCGGACAGGGGCGCGCACTGGCGGCGATGGGGCGCACGACAGAGGCCCTGAACGCCTACCGGGTGGCGCTCGCCCGGCAGCCGAGCCCGCAATACGCCCTGGAACTGGGCGAGTTGTACGAGTCGCTCGGGCTCGGACAGGCCGCGCGGGTGCAGTACGACCTGCTGCGGGCGCGGGTCCGGGAGGAGCAAGCGGGGGGCGTGGACGACGAGTTGGTGCTCGGCGTCTTCGAGGCGGACCACGGGGATCCGGCGGCGGCGGTACGGCGGTTGCGGGCTGAGTGGCGACGGCAGCCGGGGATCGCCGTCGCGGACGCGCTGGGGTGGGCGCTGCACCGGGACGGCAAGGACAAGGAGGCGCTGCGGTACGCCACGGCCGCGACGGACAAGGTGCACGGCGGTGGCGTACGCAGTGCGTCGTACGCGTACCACCGGGGCATGATCGAGCGGGAGTTGGAGCGGTACGCGCCCGCGCGGCGGCATCTTCAGGACGCGCTGCGGATCAACCCGCACTTCTCGCCGCTGGGCGTGCCGCTCGCGCAGGCCGCGCTGGCGGCGCTCGGCGAGCCGCCGGACGAGGACGTGCCGGTGATGGACGCCAAGCGGCAGAGGCGGTGAGTCCGGCGCCGGGAGGGGAAGGGCGCCGGACCTCACCTGGGGGTGGCCTCGGCGGGTGTCTCGCAGGGCGCTTCGGCCGGGGTCGGCTCAGAGGTTGCCGCGGCGCTCCTGCTCGCGCTCGATCGCCTCGAACAGGGCCTTGAAGTTGCCCTTGCCGAAGCCCATCGAGCCGTGCCTCTCGATCATCTCGAAGAAGACGGTCGGCCGGTCCTGGACCGGCTTGGTGAAGATCTGCAGCAGATAGCCGTCCTCGTCGCGGTCGACGAGGATCTTCAGCTCGCGCAGGGTCTCGACGGGGACGCGGGTCTCGCCGGCCCACTCGCCGAGGGTGTCATAGTAGGAGTCCGGGGTGTCGAGGAACTGGACGCCGGCCGCGCGCATGGTCCGTACCGTGCGCACGATGTCGTTCGTGTTGAGCGCGATGTGCTGGACGCCCGCGCCGCCGTAGAACTCCAGGTACTCGTCGATCTGGGACTTCTTCTTGGCGATGGCGGGCTCGTTGATCGGGAACTTGACCTTGAGCGTGCCGTCGGCGACCACCTTGGACATCAGCGCGCTGTACTCGGTGGCGATGTCGTCGCCCACGAACTCCTTCATGTTCGTGAAGCCCATGACCTTGTTGTAGAAGCCGACCCACTCGTTCATCCGGCCGAGCTCGACGTTGCCGACGCAGTGGTCGATCGCCTGGAAGGTGCGCTGGGCGGGCGGCTCGACGATCGGGCTCGCGGGCGTGAAGCCGGGCAGGTAGGGGCCGTCGTAGCCGGTGCGCTCGACGAGCGTGTGACGGGTGGTGCCATAGGTGGCGATCGCGGCGAGTACGACGGTGCCGTGCTCGTCCTTGACCTCGTACGGCTCTGCCAGCGAGCGGGCGCCGTGCTCGACGGCGTAGGCGTGCGCGGCACGCACGTCCGGGACCTCGATGGCGAGGTCGACGACGCCGTCGCCGTGCTCGGCCACGTGCTCGGCCAGGAAGTGGCCCCAGGTGGTGGCGGGCTTGATGACGGAGGTGAACACGAAACGGGCGGAGCCGTTCTCCAGGACGTAGCTCGCGGTCTCGCGGCTGCCGTTCTCCGGCCCGGAGTAGGCGACCAGGCGCATGCCGAAGGCCGTGGAGTAGTAGTGCGCCGCCTGCTTGGCGTTGCCGACCGCGAAGACGACCGCGTCCATTCCCTTGACCGGGAAGGGGTCGGCCTGCCGGGCGGTGTCGGGAGTGTGGTGTGTGGTCTGCGTCATGAGGGAAGCGTGACCCCGCCCTGCAAGGTGCGCAATAGTTCTCGTATTCACTGGGCATTCTGTCCAGCGAGAGGCGGGTGTCTCGCTGATTTCTGTACAGGATGACCACCACTTCGGGAGGTTGCCGTGGCCATCGACGAGCTGGACGGGCGGATCATCGTGCTGCTGGCGCGCGAGCCGCGGATCGGGGTGCTTGAGATGTCCCGGCGGCTGGGGGTGGCGCGCGGGACCGCGCAGGCGCGCCTGGACCGGCTTCAGTCGAATGGCGTCATCCGCGGGTTCGGGCCTCAGGTCGATCCGGCGGCGCTCGGCTACCCGGTGACCGCCTTCGCGACGCTGCAGATCCGGCAGGGCCAAGGGGCCGACGTCCGGGCGCACTTGACGACCGTGCCGGAGGTCCTGGAACTGCACACGACCACCGGCGGCGGGGACATGCTGTGCCGCCTGGTAGCCCGCTCCAACGCCGATCTCCAGCGGGTGATCGACCTGGTCGTGGGTTTCGATGGGATCGTCCGGGCCTCCACCGCGATCGTCATGGAGAACCCCGTTCCGCTGCGGTTCATCCCGCTGGTGGAGCAGGCGGCGGAGGACCAGGAAGGGATCTGACGGCGACCATGGGATGAGCGCGTGAACTTCTGGGAGTACCTGGGCAACCGCCATCAGCAGTTGCTCACGGACGCCTACCAGCACGCCAGCGCCGTCTTCCAGTGCATGGTGGTGGCCACCCTGCTCGGGGTGCTGATCGGGGTCGTCACCTACCGCAGCGAATGGGCCGGGAACCTCGCGACGACGGCCACCTCGACCATCCTGACCGTGCCCTCCCTCGCCATGATCGGTCTGCTCATCCCGATCGTCGGCCTGGGCGTGCCGCCCACGGTGATCGCGCTGACGCTGTACGGACTGCTGCCGATCGTGCGCAACGCGATCGTCGGGCTGCGAGGGGTCGACCCCTCGCTGGTGGACGCGGCACGCGGGATCGGGATGTCCCGCCCGATGCAGCTGGTGCGAGTGGAGCTGCCACTGGCCTGGCCGCCGATCCTGACCGGGATCCGGGTCTCCACGCAGATGCTGATGGGCATCGCCGCGATCGCCGCGTACGCCTCCGGGCCCGGCCTCGGCAACGAGATCTTCCGCGGCATCGCCTCGCTGGGCAGCAAGAACGCGCTCAACCAGGTCCTCGCGGGCACGCTCGGGATCGTCGTCCTCGCGCTGCTGTTCGACGCCGCATACGTCCTGATCGGACGGCTGACCATTCCGAGGGGCATCCGTGACTGAGACCTCCGCATCCGGGACTTCGGGCTCCGGGACTTCTGACTCCGGGACGGGCGCGGCCAAGGCGCCGAACGCCACCACCGGGGCGACCATCGAGCTGGAGAACCTCACCAAGCGCTACCCGGGCAGCGGCGACCCGGCCGTGGACAACGTGAACATGGAGATCAAGGCGGGCGAACTCGTCGTCTTCGTCGGCCCGTCGGGCTGCGGCAAGTCCACCACCCTCAAGATGATCAACCGCCTGATCGAGCCGACCGGCGGCCGCATCCGCATCGGCGGCGAGGACGTCACCGACATCGACCCGGTGAAGCTGCGGCGCAAGGTCGGTTACGCGATCCAGTCGGCCGGCCTCTTCCCGCACATGACCGTCACCCAGAACATCTCCCTCGTACCGCGGATGATCGGCTGGTCCAAGACGCGGACCAGGGCGCGGGTCGAGGAGCTGCTGGACCTCGTCGGGCTCGACCCGGCGGAGTTCCGGGGGCGCTATCCACGGCAGTTGTCGGGCGGGCAGCAGCAACGGGTGGGCGTGGCACGGGCGTTGGCGGCCGATCCGCCGGTGCTGCTGATGGACGAGCCGTTCGGCGCGGTCGACCCGATCACGCGGGACCATCTCCAGGACGAACTGATCAGGCTGCAGCACGAGTTGCACAAGACGATCGTCTTCGTCACGCACGACTTCGACGAGGCGATCAAGCTCGGCGACCGGATCGCGGTGCTGCGCGAGCACTCGCACATCGCCCAGTTCGACACCCCGGAGGCGATCCTCACCAACCCTGCCGACGACTTCGTGTCCGGGTTCGTGGGCGCGGGAGCGGCCCTCAAGCGGCTCAATCTCACCCGCGTACGGGACGTCGAGGTGCGGGACTACCCGACGGTGACCGTCGACGACCCGCTCCAGCTGATCTTCGACAAGCTCCGGGACAGCGGCACCAACGAGATCCTGCTGCTCGACAAGCGGGGCCGCCCCTACAAGTGGCTGCGCCGCGGCGACCTGATGCGGGCCCGCGGCTCGCTGGCCCGCGCGGGCACGCTGGTGCACGACACGGTGACCCGGGACGCCACCCTGCGGGACGCGCTGGAGGCGGTGCTGACCGACAACGCGGGGCGGACGGTGGTGACCGGGCGGCGCGGTGAGTACGAGGGTGTCGTCGACATGGAGACGCTCATGAACTCCGTGCACGAACTGCTGGAGGCCGACCGGCTGGAAGCCATGGAGCACCAGCACGAGTTGGAGGAGGCCCGGGCCGCGCAGACGCACGCGGAGCAGGAGGGCGCCGCCGAAGGGGAGCCGACGACGTGACCAGCCCCGCGGAGCACAAACGGCCGTCCGGCGAGCACGAGGTCAAGGGGCTCGCCTTCCGTGACGAGGGCGGCGGCGAGGACGGGGGCGCGCCCGGTGCCGGTGCCGGTTCCGGGCAAGGGGTCTCCCCGCGACGGCCGACGCACCGCCTCACCTGGCAGAAGCTGACCTTCCTGCCAGCCTTCCTGATCGCCGTGCTGCTGGCGACCTGGCTCTGGTTCCAGCAGGCGCACCTGGACGCGATCTCCGAGAACGCGATCTCGGGCGGGCAGGTCTCCAAGGCGCTGTGGCAGCACGTCGAACTGACAGTGATCTCCACGTTCTTCGTGCTGATCATCGCCATCCCGCTGGGCATCCTGCTGACCCGCAAGGCTTTCCGGAAGGCCACCCCGGTGGCGATGGCGTTCGCCAACACGGGCCAGGCGACCCCGGCGATCGGCCTGTTGGCGCTGCTGGTGATCTGGCTGGGCACCGGCATGAAGGCCGCCCTGATCGGCATCATCATCTACGCGGTCCTGCCGGTGCTGTCGAACACGATCGCGGGCCTGAAGGCGAACGACCCGACCCTGCTGGAGGCCGCGCGGGGCGTCGGCATGTCGCCCCTGGGAGTCCTGGCACGGGTCGAACTCCCCCTGGCCGTACCGCTGATCCTCGCGGGCGTCCGTACGGCGCTCGTCCTGAACGTCGGTACGGCGACCCTGGCGACCTTCGGTGGTGGCGGCGGCCTGGGTGTCCTGATCACCACCGGCATCACTACCCAGCGCATGCCGGTGCTGATGCTGGGCTCGATCCTCACGGTGACGCTGGCCCTGCTCGTGGACTGGCTCGCCTCGCTGGCGGAACTGCTGCTGCGGCCGCGGGGGTTGGAGGTACGGACGTGAAGCGCGGGTGTGCGGTGACGGCGGGAGCGTTGGTGCTGCTGGCCGCCGGGTGCGGACTGACCAGCGGCTCCCCCATGGTCGACGATGTGACGCCGGGCTCGATCGGGAAGGGCGAGCCCCTCAAGGGCGCCCATCTCACCGTCACGTCCAAGGAGTTCACCGAGCAGCTGATCCTCGGCGCGATGATGGGCATCGCGTTCGAGGCGGCCGGCGCGGATGTCCTGGACCGAACGGGCATCCAGGGTTCCATCGGCGCGCGGGAGGCCGTCAAGAGCGGGGACGCGGACGGCATGTACGAGTACACGGGCACCGCCTGGATCACGTACCTCGGCAACAGCAAGCCGATCACCGACCCCGAGCAGCAGTGGCAGGCGGTGCACGACGCGGACCTGAAGAACGGCCTGACCTGGCTGCCGCCGTCCGCCCTGAACAACACGTACGCGCTGGCCATGAACCAGTCCCACTACAAGAAGTACGGCACGAAGACCCTGTCGGACGTGGCGGCGCTGGCCAAGTCGGACCCCGGGGCGGTCAGCGTCTGCGTGGAGAGCGAGTTCGCCAACCGGGCGGACGGGCTGCCGGGGATGGAGAAGGCGTACGGGATGAGTCTGCCCGCGAAGAACATCACGCAGATGGACACCGGGATCATCTACACCCAGGTGGCGAAGGGCAGTTGCACCTACGGCGAGGTCTTCACGACCGACGGCCGCATCAAGTCCATGAACCTCGCGGTGATGCGGGACGACAGGAAGTTCTTCCCCAACTACAACGTGGCGCCGGAGATCAACTCCAAGGCGCTGAAGAAGTATCCGGCGATCGCCGAGATCCTCGACCCGATCACGAAGAAGCTGAACAACACGGTGGCGCAGTCGCTGAACGCGAAGGTGGATGTGGACGGGGAGGATCCGCATCAGGTGGCGTTGGACTGGATGAAGGCGGAGGGGTTTGTGAAGTGACCGCGCGGGGGCGGGACTTACAAAGAAGTCGATGCAAAGAACCTCTTGCAAAGCATCCTTTGCAAGTCTACCTTGGTACGCATGACGGAGCCCGCACAGCCCAACGTCCGCCATCTGGACGCCCGTTCACTCAGGGGACTGGCTCATCCGCTGCGCATGCAGTTGCTCGACGCCCTGCGCTTCGGCGGGCCGGCCACCGCCTCCCAACTCGCTGAGAAACTGGGCGAGTCGAGCGGTGCGACCAGCTACCACCTGCGCCAGCTCGCCGCGCACGGGTTCGTCGAGGACGCTCCCGACCGGGGCAAGGGACGCGAGCGCTGGTGGCAGGCGGCGGTCCAGGGCCTGATCTTCGACGACTCGCTCCTCGACGACACCAGCGCGGCCGTACGCGGCGCCGCGGACCTCTATATGCACGAGGTGGCGACGACCCAGGCCCGCGAGGTGTCGACCTGGCTCGGCACCCGCGAGGACTGGTCGGCGGAGTGGGCCCGCAGCACGGACATGAGCAGCATGACGCTCCGGCTGACCCCGGAACTCACCCATGAACTCGTCGAGAAGATGCACGCCCTCGTGGACAGCTACCGCGATCTGGCCGAGGTCGAGGAACACCCCGACGCGCAGACGGTACGCGTCCACACGCACGCCTTCCCCTTCACCACGGACTGAGAGGCCGAGCCCGATGCACCCCGAGACCCATCTCGCCCTGCACCGCCTGCGCGCCGCCGAACTCCAGGCCCAGGCCGCCGAACACCACCTCGCCCTACAGACGAAGCGCCCCCGCAACCTCCGTACCCGTGTGGGCTGGACGCTGGTCGAGGTGGGCCTGCGACTGGCGGCCACGCCCAAGCCCGTACCGGCCGTCTAGCAGCTGGGGACAGTCCCCTTCCCCGCCTCCAACGCCACCAACGACTTCACCGCGCCCTTGAGGTCGGTCACCGGGATCAGCCGCAGTCCCTTGGGCAGTTCGGACTTGGCGTCGGCACACTCGTCCTTGGGCACGAGGAACACCGTGGCCCCGTCGCGCCGCGCGGCCTGCGTCTTCAGGGCCACGCCTCCCACCGCACCGACCGTCCCGTCCTCGGTGATGGTCCCCGTACCGGCGATGTTGCGGCCACCGGTGAGGTCGCCGCCGCTGCCATCGCCGTTCAGCTTGTCGATGATGCCGAGGGTGAAGAGCAGCCCGGCGCTGGGCCCGCCGACGTCCGCGAGCTTGAGGGTGACCTTGACCTTCTTGTCGCTCAGGTCGAGGTAGTTCAGCGCCGCCTGGGTCGCCGCGTCCTGGGACTGTTCCATCTGCTCGGTGTTGTGCGCCTCGATCTCCTTGGTGCTCTGCCCGCTCGGATAGACCGAGTCCCGCGGCATGACCGCCCGGTCCGTGGCGAACCACGCGTCGAGCACCTGGCTCAGCGAGACGTGGGTGTCCGGATTGGTCGCCTCGATGGTCGTCATCCGCAACTGCCCGGACGTCGTCCGGGTCGACGCGCCCGTGACCGTGATCACCGGCGTGCCCTTGTTCTCACCGAGCACGTTCGCCGTCATCCCCGGCTGCGTCAGCGAGAACGGCAACGGCGCGAAGACCGCCGTGGCGATCAGCGCGACGACGGGCAGGGCGCAGAGGGCGACGGCTTGGGGGCGCGTGAGGCGAGAGAGCACGGGGTCAATCTAACGTGAGAGTGACTTCAGGCCAGGTGGTGGGCGGGGCGTGGGGATGATCGGGGCGTGAGCGCGGCTCGATGCCGGTCGGCGTCTTGTTTTTCAGCCCGTTGGGGGTCCCCCCTCTGGGGGAGTTTGAGGACGAGGCCGTCCAGGCCGAAAGCACCCGTCCCAAAGAAGGCAGCCCCCAGACGGCGCCATCAGTACCGGCACCACCAACACCCGCACAGCTCAGCGCAGCGCCTCCGCAACCTCCCGCGCCGCGTCGACGACCCGCGGTCCCACCCGCTCCGGCACCGCGTCCGCCAGCATCACCACGCCCACGCTGCCTTCCACCCCCGTCACGCCGATCAAGGGCGCGGCAGCTCCACTCGCGCCTGCCTCCAGCTCGCCGTGCGTCAACGTGTACCCCGGCTCGCTCAACGGCTGCGACCGAGCCGAGAGGATCGCCCGGCCGGCGGCCCCCCGGTCCAGCGGATGCCGGAACCCGGCTCGATAGGCGACGTGATAGTCGGTCCAGGTCGGTTCGACGACGGCCACGGCCAGGGCGTCCGCCCCGTCCACCAACGTAAGGTGCGCGGTCGCCCCGATGTCCTCGGCCAGCGACCGGAGCGCGGGCAGCGCGGCTTCCCGTACGAGCGGATGCACCTGCCGGCCCAGGCGCAGCACGCCGAGTCCGACCCGGGCACGGCCGCCCAAGTCCCGGCGTACGAGCGCGTGTTGTTCCAGTGTGGCGAGCAACCGGTACACGACGGTCCGGTTCACGCCCAGTCGATGGGAAAGCTCGGTGACGGTCAGCCCGTGGTCGGTGTCGGCCAGCAGCTTGAGGACACGCAGTCCCCGGTCGAGCGTCTGAGAGGTCTCCGCGGTCACGACGCCCACTCCTCCAAGTGGTGAGGTCGGCGGCTCTCATCGCGGCGGTTGCGTCACCGAGTCCCGTCAGCGACGCGCTTCAGAGGCCGCCGGTCGGCCGGCGGCCCGGCGCTCCGGACCGCGTCGCTTCACGGCTGCGCTCCGCGGCGGCGCTGCCACGGGGCGTGTGCGTAGCGGGACAGTAGCGAAGCGGGTTCGCTCAGCGGAAGGCTCCGTCCAGAATCCGGGCACCGGTAGGGCGGGAGTACCTACGTTTGTCCTGATACGAGACGCCGAGGCACCGAATTCAGAGTCCACCGGCGCCGCTTACCGGTGTCCGAACGGCACCGGAACCGGGCACCCTCCCCCACCCCACCCCACCCTCCGCCACCGCGACGGAGGGTCACTTCATCCGCGTAGCCCACTCCTGGACCTTGGCGATCCGCTGCCGCAGCTGCCCGGCCGTGGCCTCGGCGCTCGGCGGCCCGCCGCACGTGCGGCGCAGCTCGGTGTGGATGACGCCATGCGGTTTGCCGGTCTGGTGGACGTACGCGGAGACCATGGTGTTGAGCTGTTTCCGCAGCTCCATCATCTCCTTGTGCGAGACGACGGGCCGCCGTTCGGCCGGCAGTTCGAGGAGGTCGGCCTCGGAGTCCGGCTTCTTGCGGCTGTGCGCGATCTGCCGGGCCTGCCGCTTCTGCAGCAGCATCTGCACCTGGTCGGGTTCGAGGAGCCCGGGGATGCCGAGGTAGTCCTGCTCCTCCTCGCTCCCCGGGTGCGCCTGCATGCCGAACTCGGCACCGTCGTAGAGGACTCGGTCGAAGACGGCCTCGGACTCCAGCGCCTCGAAGGCGAACTGCTCCTGCTCGCCGGTGTCCTCGTCCTGCTCCTTGTTCGCCTCCTCCATCTCCTGCTCGGACTCGGCGTACGGGTCCTCCTCGCCCTCCTTCTTGGGCTTGTCGAGGGCGTGGTCGCGCTCGACCTCCATCTCGTTGGCGAAGGTGAGGAGGTCGGGGACGGTGGGGAGGAAGACGGAGGCGGTCTCACCGCGCCGCCGGGACCGCACGAAGCGCCCGACGGCCTGCGCGAAGAAGAGGGGCGTCGAGATGGTGGTGGCGTACACCCCGACCGCGAGCCGAGGTACGTCGACACCTTCCGACACCATGCGCACCGCGACCATCCAACGGTCGTCGCCCGCACTGAACTTGTCGATGCGCGCGGACGCGCCCGAGTCGTCGGACAGGACGAGGGTCGCCTTGGAACCGGTGATCTCGCGGATCAACTTGGCGTAGGCGCGCGCCTGTTCCTGGTCGGTGGCGATGACGAGCGCACCGGCGTCCGGGATGCCCTTCCGGACCTCCGTCAACCGCTGGTCGGCCGCGCGCAGCACACTCGGCATCCACTCACCGCGCGGATCGAGCGCCGTACGCCAGGCCTGGCTGATCGCGTCCTTGGTCATCGGCTCACCGAGCCGCGCGGCGATCTCGTCACCGGCCTTGGTCCGCCACCGCATGTTGCCGCTGTAGGAGAGGAAGATGACCGGCCGGACGACCCCGTCGGAGAGCGCGGACCCGTACCCGTACGTGTAGTCCGCGGAGGACCGCCGAATCCCGTCGTTCCCTTCCTCGTACGTGACGAAGGGGATGGGGTTGGTGTCGGACCGG
The DNA here is from genome assembly GCF_053599215.1 of Streptomyces sp. NPDC001002. NCBI lineage: Bacteria > Bacillati > Actinomycetota > Actinomycetes > Kitasatosporales > Streptomycetaceae > Streptomyces > Streptomyces sp. NPDC001002. Next base: position 15,875 of record NZ_JBSFLV010000028.1, read on the forward strand.
AAGGGCGTACCGGTGAGCGCGAGCCGCCGGGTGGCCGGCTCGAAGGCTTCCAGGCAGGCCTCGCCCCAGGACTTCGAGTCACCGGCGTGGTGGATCTCGTCGAGGATGACGAGCGTCTTGCGCTGCTCGACCCGGTTGCGGTGCAGCATGGGCCGCACGCCGACGCCGGCGTAGGTGACGGCGACGCCCTGGTAGTCCTTGCCGAGCGGCCCCGCGCTGTACTCGGGATCCAGCTTGATCCCTATCCGCGCGGCCGCCTCCGCCCACTGCTTCTTCAGATGCTCGGTCGGCGCGACCACGGTCACCTGCTGCACGACATGGTGGTGCAGCAGCCAGGAGGCGAGCGTGAGCGCGAAGGTCGTCTTGCCGGCGCCGGGCGTCGCGACCGCGAGGAAGTCCCGCGGCTGTTCCTGGACGTACCTCTCCATGGCCCCTTGCTGCCAGGCTCGCAGCTTGCCGGCGGTACCCCAGGGGGCACGGCCGGGGAAGGCCGGGGAGAGGTGGTGGCTGTGCGAGGAGGAAGCGGCGGTGGTAGTCACGGTCTCCGTAGAGGGGTCGGGCGGCTCGGCTGCGTACAGGGGTTGCGTGAGGGGCTACGTGTATGACAACCGGGCCACCCTACCGGCGGGCCGGCGGTGTCAACGGAGGACGACGCCGGGACGGCCGGAGGTGGGATTGACGTCACATCGGTTGTTCGGCCAGGGCCCGCAACCCCTCGGCGATGTCCTTGACCTCCTCCATGGAGCCCGCCGCCACGGCGATGACCAGACGCTCGGCAGCGTCGATGTCCGGCCGCAACTGCACATCGTTCATGGCCAGGAAGACGACGCAGGACACCCACGCCGTGCGCTTGTTCCCGTCGAGGAAGGGGCGGCTGAAGGCCAGCGACTGCAGCAGCGCCGCCGCCTTGTCGAACAGCTCGGTGTAGGCCTCCTGCCCGAACACGGAGGCCGAGGGGCGATGCGCGGCCGACGTCAGCAGACCCACATCGCGCACGACAACGGTCTGGTCGTCGACGGCCCGCTCGCCGATGGCCAGGACATCCTCGGCCGAGAGATAGATGAACGTCACTTGAGCCGCTCCAGGATCTCGGCCCACTTGGCGGTCTGCTCCTTGGCGGCCTTGCGGACCAGCGCCTCATGAGCCGTCCTGGCCAGATAGTCGTCCACGGCCCGCAGCAGTATGGCGTGCATACTGACGCCCTCCTCCTCGGCGCGCAGCTTCAGGGCTTCCGTCTGGTCGTCACGAAGACGCAGGTTCATGGCCATACCAAAACGGTACCGCCAAGTGGGGCCAGGTTGGTACCAGTCAGGGCGCGGCCCGCAACCGCGTAGTCACCCACGCCCCCACCAACGCCACCCCCGCCATCGGCAGAAACACCGCGGCGAAGGCGGCCGGATGGGCCCCGTCCGCGGCGGTCGCCGCATGAGCCACCGTGCCGCCCCCGAGCGCGGCGAACGCCGCACCGCCCACCGACAACAGCACGACGTTCGACAGTCCGTCGGAGATCTGCAGGGAAGCGGAGTTGGTACCGGCCTCCTCCGGCGCGGAGAGCTTGAGCAGCAGAACACTGCTGGAGGAGATGACCAGCCCCATCCCGAAGCAGCCGAACCCCCACGCGACGGCGACGATCCAGACCGGCACGGAGTGGATCAGCACGCTGGGCGCGGTCGCGATGGCCGCGGCGACCAGCAGCATCCCGGCCCCCATGAGCCGTTCCCGGTACGGCTCCACCCGGGCCCGGGCCTGCACCCAGGACCCCAGCGCCCAGGTAGCCCCGCCCGCAGCGAGCGAGAACCCTGCGAGCGTCGGCGACAACCCCCGCTGGGTGACCAGCATCAACGGCACGAAGGACTCGGCGCTGATGAAGGCTCCCGCGGCCACCCCGCGCAACAACACGACCGACGGCAGCCCACGCACCGCGCGGTACGTCCCCCGCGGGAGCAGCCCGAGCACGGCCGGCACGAGCAACGCGACGCCGACGGCGCCGGGCAGCAAGGAGATCCAGCGCAGGTCTTGGGCGGCGTACTGGAGCAGCCCGGCACCGAGGGAGATCCCGAGGGCGAGCCGAATCCGCCGCCGGTCGAAGGAGGCGGAATTGGCGCCTCCGCCCTCCAGCGCCCCGGAAGCCCGCAACCGTATCTGCGGCAGCGCAAGCGCCAACGGCAGCACGACCAGCACGGGTATCCCGAGAAACACCCACCGCCACCCGAGATGCTCGGTCACGGCCCCCGAGGCAAGCGGCCCGACGATGGACGGCACGACCCACCCCGCGGCAAAGGCCGCCATGATGGCCGGCCGCAACGGCTCGGGATAGGCCCGCCCCACAACCACATACAGGGCAACAATGACCAGCCCACCCCCCAACCCCTGCACGGCCCGCCCAAGAATGAACACCCACATCACCCCGGCGGTCCCAGCCACCACGAGCCCAACCGCAAACGCCCCGATCCCGGCCGTCAACGCCCCCAGCGGCCCCCGCCGATCGCTCCACTGCCCGGCGAGCACCATCCCGAACAAACTGGTCGTGAAGTACCCGGAGAAGGCGAACGCGTACAACGCCACCCCGTCCAACTCCCGCGCGGCAACGGGCATCGCGGTAGCAACGGCGGTCGCCTCAAAGGCGATGAGCAGCACGACGGAGACGATCCCGACGCTGAGCGCCCGATAGGAACGGCTCAACACTCCGCCGTCGGTCGTACCCACGGGTTCATCTGCGACACCGGCGTCGCGCGGCTCAAGGACGGTCATGGCCGCCAGCGTAAGACCCACAACGGGGTTTGACCCCTGTCGCGAGCCCCACTCCACCTGGGACCTTGGTCGTACGCCCCCCGCTCCCCCACCCCGGTTCATGAACGGCGTATGGCAGTCCCATTGCAGCCCCGACGATCCCCTTGAACCCCTCTCCCACCCCGCCATACCTTGATCCCACGAACACGGCCGTGTGCCCGAGTGGTTTAGGGACTCGCCTGCAAAGCGAGTTACGCGGGTTCGATTCCCGCCACGGCCTCCAGTAATACGTCTGATCTGCACCTTCTTAGGTCAGACACGGCGTTCACTCCTGCCGCTCTGTCCTACCGTGACGCCATGACCGATCACCCCGAAGCGCCTGTCACTCCCGTCAAGGCCTTTGAACCGCCCTACTACGTGGCCGTCTTCACCACGGTGCGCACCGACGAGCAGAGCGGCTACAGCGAGACCAACGCCCGCATGGAAGCCCTCGTGAACGGCATCCCCGGGTATCTGGGAATGGACCACGCGCAGACTCCCGGTGGGCTGGGCATCACCGTTGGGTACTTTCGGGACGCCGACGCGCTCACGGAGTGGCGGACCAATGCCGAGCACCGTGCGGCGCAGCAGCGTGGGCGGGATCAGTGGTACGAGAGCTACACGCTGCACGTGGCGAAGGTGGAGCGGAGTCACGGGTTCATACGGGCGCGGGGTCCGGAGGGCCCGGCAGAGAGCTGAGCGCCGACTCACCCTCCGCCCGACTCAGAGCACCCCACCCGCCTCATCCTGAAACGTCTCCGTCCAGTAGTGGTGGCCGGCCCCCACGTCCGACCCCGTCGGGTCGACCGTCGCCAGGGTCTGGAGCATGGTCGTGGCCAGTTGGTCGTACGCCTCGGTCGTCAGTTCGCCCGCGAGGCCGTCGTCGATCGTCTTCTCTCGGTGGAGGAGCCAGAGGGTGAAGGCCAGGGTGGAGACGTCCGTGTTCAGGGGGTACAGCGTGGCGTCCGGCTCGCTCCAGTTGAGGACCGCTCCCGTCGTGCCGTCCACGACCAGGCTGTTGTCCTCGATGAGGTGGCCGAGGCGGATCAAGTCGGCGGCCCGGGGCGGGAGTTGGGTGTGGGGTCCGTCGGCGCCATCGTCCTCGTAGTACTCGGCGAGGGTCTGCAGCGGGACGTCCGTGTCCAGGGAGAAGAGGAAACCGTCCTCCGGCAGGCCCCGTTCGCGCAGGAAGAAGCGGGTCGGGCCGTGGGTGAGGGTCGCCGGGAAGTCGAGGTCCTCGAAGCGGGCCACCTTGCCCTGGCCGAACTCCTCGTCCAGGAGGCGGGCGGGGAGGTCGAGGGCCAGGCCCGATGCCGTGCCGGGGCCCGCCACCAGGGAGAGCGGGCGGATCAGGGCCGCCATCTTCCAGAACGGCGCCATCTCGCCGTCCGTGCCCTCCTCGCCCTCCTCGAAGAGCGCCAGCAGTTGCCGGGACGCCTCCGTCGCCACCTTCGGGCCGAAGCGGCCGGCGTAGGAGGCGAACTGCCCGCGGAATCCCGCCAGTTCGTCCGCCGCCGTCGCGCAGCGCACCAGCGTCCGCAGCGACGGGGCCAGCGGGCGCGTGTCCATCAGGTCGGGGCGGTCGGGGAAGAAGTACGTCGTCGCGATCTCGCCCGTCGTGCCGTCCAGGAGGAGGGACTCCCCCTCCAGGCCCGCCGGGCCCAGCAGCGCGCCTATCACCAACTGGGCGCGCAGCTCCGCCGCCAGGCGGTCGTCCGGGTCGGCCGTCGCCTCCCCGACCGTCCGCAGGCCCTCCCGGCTCAGCTCCACGAAGCTGAACAGGCCGCTGTCGCCCGGCAGTCCGGGCCCGGTCAGCCAGTCGCGCGTCGGCGCGTGTGTCACGTACGGATCGAGTTGATCCTCGGTCAGAGTGATCGCCGGTGTGGCGACATCGGTCGTGCTCATCGTCCCGTTCCCCCGGAATGTTCCAGCTCACAGCCCCCGCACAGGCGGCCGTCGGACGGATGCGTCGGCCGCCCGTTCCCCACTGCCCAGAACACTACGCCCCGCCACTGACAACGGCCCCCGAGCCGCATCCCTCGGATCACAGGACGTTCAGGACACCCTCGCCCGTTCCCGTCCCGCCATGATCGCCTCCACCGTCTGCCCCACCGTCAGCTCCGAGGTGTCCAGCCACAGGCCGAGGCGAGGTGTGCGGGTGCGCAGTACGTCGTCCAGGGCCGGGACCGTCCAGGCCCCGCCGTAGCCGGTCTTCGGGCGGTCCCTCTCGCGCGCGGCGACCACGCCCGCGTCCGGTGCCAGGACGACGACGTGGAACGGTCTCGTGCGCACCAGGCCGACGTACGACGCCAGTTGCTCGCCCAGGACCACGTCCTGCACCACGGCCGTGAAACCGGCCTCCGCGTACGCGTCCGCCGTCGCCGCCGACAGCCGGTACCGCAGCCGGAGTTGTTCCTCTCCCCCGCCAGGGGCCCCGGGCTCGTACTCCTCGCGGCCCGTCACGATCATCCGCCGGAAGACGTCACCACGCACGTGTGCCGCTCGCGGGAGGTGCTCCGCCAGCGCCTGCGCGACCGTCGACTTGCCGGCCGCCATCACGCCGGTGATCAGGACGACCCCGCGCATCGCAGCGGCTACGACGAGGTCACTGGGACGTGACCACGGCCGCCTGGGGGCGGATGGGCAGGCGGTTCACCGGGCGGCCCGTCGCGGCCCGTACGGCGGACGCGATGGCCGCCGGGGAGGTGACCACGGGGGCCGCGCTGACCGCCTTCGCGCCGAAGGGGGCGACCACGTCGCGCTCCTCGACGAGCTTCACGATCCGGATGTCGGGGGTGTCCAGGGCCGTCGGCAGCGAGTAGCCGGTGAGGTCGGGGTGGCGGATCAACCCGCGCGCGGTGCGCAGGTTCTCCGTCAGCGCGATCCCCACGCCCTGGGTGACGCCCGCCTCGATCCGGGCGGTCAGCTGCGCCGGGTTGAGCACGCGGCCGACGTCCTGGGCGAGCGCCAGTTCCACGACGCGTACCGAGCCGAGTTCGATGTCGACGTCCACGACCGCGCGGATCGCGCAGAACACCATCCCTACGAAGGCGTCGCCCTGGCCGTGCTCGTCGAGCGGCTCGGTCGGGTGCGGGCGGCACTGGGCCGTCGCCCACAGTTCCTTGCCGTCCATCGCCTCGGTGACGGTGGTCGACAGGACACCGTCGTACGACGTGATCTTGCCGTCGGTGATCTGCAGCAGCTCCGTGGACATGCCGAACTTGTGCGCCAGGGGCTGCAGAAGCTGGGTGCGGACCATCTTGGCCGCCCGCTCCACCGCGCCGCCCGACACCCAGGTGTGCCGGCCGCGGCAGCCGGGGCCGGCCGGCGGCTGGTCGGTGTCCACGGGCGCGACGTGCACCTCGTCGATACCGAGGGTCTCCTGGACGATCTGGCGCGCGAGCGTGGTGAATCCCTGGCCGGTCTCCACCGCCGCGCACAGGACGGTCGCGATGCCGTCGTGGACCTTCACGGTCGCCGTGGAGACCTCGTCGGCGCCCTCCGCGCCGAGCACGTGCACCATGCCCAGGCCGTAGCCCACGCCCCGGCGCACCGCGCCCGGTTCACCCGCGCCCTCGGGGCCGCCGGGCAGCAGCCACTCGTCCTCGGGGGTGTCCTTGGGGAGCGCGGGCAGCGGGAAGTCCCGTACCGCCTGCAGCAGTTCGGCGACCGGCGCGGGGCACGTCACCGTCTGGCCGGTCGGGAGTACGTCGCCGGTGGCCATGACGTTGCGCATGCGCAGGTCGGCCGGGTCGACGCCGAGTCTCTTGGCCAGCTTGTCCATCTGCGCCTCGTAGGCGGCGCACACCTGCATGGCGCCCTCGCCGCGCACGTGGCCGGAGGGCGGGTTGTTGGTGCGTACGGCCCAGCCCTCGATGAAGGCGTTCGGGACGACGTAGGGGCCGCAGGCGAAGCCGACGGCGGCGGCCAGGGCCTCCGCGGAGGTGTCGGCGTAGGCGCCCGAGTCGAGCAGGATCTGCGCCTCGACCTTGACCAGCCGGCCCTCGGCGTCGGCGTGGTGGCGGTAGCGCAGCAGGGTGGGGTGGCGGTGGGTGTGGCCGAGGAAGGACTCCTCGCGCGTGGCGGTGAGTTTCACCGGGCAGCCGGTCTTCAACGCCAGCAGGCCGAGCGGGAGTTGGAAGCCCTGGTCCTCGCGGTCGGCGGTGGCGCCGGGCACACCGGTGACGACGATCTTCACGCGCTCGGGTTCGAGGCCGTAGCAGGCAGCGGCCGTGTCGCGGTCGCCGTGCGGGTCGGTGGAGGCCAGGTACAGCTCGACGCCGCCGTCGGGACGGGGCACGGCGAGACCGGCCTCGGCACCGATGGGGGCGGGGTCCTGGCGGCCGATGCGGTAGAGGCCCTCGACGACGATCTCGCCTGCCGCGTCCGGGTCGCCGTGGCGCAGCGGGATGTGCCGGATCAGGTTGCCGTCGGGGTGCAGCGGCTCGGCCTCGAAGGCCCGCTCGGGGTCGGTCACCGGGTCGAGCACCTCGTACTCGACGCCGATGGCGGCGGCGGCCATGCGCGCGGTGTCGGGGTGGTCGGCGGCGACGGCCGCGATGGGCTCGCCGTGATGGCGTACGACCTCGGAGGCGAAGACCGGGCGGTCGGCCTCGCCGCGGCCGTAGAACTCGCTGCCGGGGACGTCCTCGTGGGTGATGACGGCCCGTACGCCGGGCATCTCGCGCGCGTGGGTGGTGTCGATGGACACGATGCGCGCGTGCGGGTGCGGGGAGCGCAGTACGGCGGCCCAGAGCAGGCCCTCGGCCCACAGGTCGGCCGCGTACGGGAACGTGCCCTCGGTTTTCGCGCGCGCGTCGGCGGCCGGCAGGGAGGAGCCGAGGCCGTGCGGGATCGGCTCGGCGGCGGGGGCTGCCTCCGCGGTGCTGGTCGCGGTGGCGGCTTCGTTGGTCACGCCTGGCCTCCGTCCTGTCCGTGCGCCTGGTCGTGCGCCCGGTGGGGCTCGAACGCCGACGGGTTGATCCCGCCGGCTCCCGGGCCCGCCTGGTGAGGAATACGCGCCTCGTCGCCGTCCTGTTCGGACGAGTCTCCGGCGGAGTGCGCCTCGCGTTCGGCGACGACCTCCTTGACGGCGTCCAGGACGCCCCGGTAGCCGGAGCAGCGGCAGAGGTTGCCGCACAGGGCCTGGCGGGCCTCCAGCTCGGTCGGCGCCGGGTTGCCCTCCAGGAGGTCGTGGACGGTCATCGCCATGCCGGGCACGCAGAAGCCGCACTGGACGGCGCCGCAGCGGGCGAGCGCCCGCTGCACGTCCGAGGGCTGTCCGTCCTCGGCGAGGCCTTCGACGGTGCGCACTTCGGAACCGGCGGCGGTCACGGCGGGGACCAGGCAGGAGGCGACGAGCCGTCCGTCGACCTGGACGTTGCAGGCCCCGCACTCGCCTTGCGAGCAGCCGTCCTTGGCGCCCGCGAGTCCGAGCCGTTCGCGCAGCACGTAGAGCAGCGATTCGCCGACCCAGGCGTCGGAGACGGGCCGGTCCGCGCCGTTGACGCGCAGGACGTAGGAGGCGAGGGGGTGTTCCTCGCCGGGAGGCGGTGGCGGGGCGGCGTCGGCCGAGGTACCGGGGTGGCCCTCGGAGACCGCGTGGCCGTCGTCGGCGGAGCCTTCGTGGCCGTCGGAGTCGGCGGGACCGGCGGGCCCCGGGCGGACCGCGGTGTCCGAACTGTCCGAGGCGGCACGGGTGTCGGTGCCGGCGGAGGCGTGGGCCTCGGCGCCGTTCCGTCCGTTCGCGGCGTCCCGGGCGGACCCGGCGAAGGGCTCCACGGGCCTCTCAGGCGCCTCAGCGGCCTCCTGGGCGCCCTCGGCCACTCTCGCTGCCGCAGCAGCCTCTCCGGGCCCGTGAGGCGGCCGTGAGGCGGCTACGGCGGAGACTTCCCCGTAGGCCCCGGGCGGCTGTTCGTCCGTGCGGGGGTCGACGTCCTGCGCGCCGGGCGTCTGCCGGGGTCCGGCGTGGTCGTCGGTGACCGGCTCGTCGGCGTGCGGCGGCATGCTCAAGGGCCGGCGCGTGCCCGTGTGCCCGGCGGCGGCATGCGGTTCGCCGACTCCCGGTGACTCGTCCGTGAGGGCGCCCGACTCCTGCGCCCACGGCTGCCCCGTGCCGTCCGTCGCCCAGGGCGCGGCGGCGCCGCCGGGCAGCGTGGCCGGCGGGGTGCCGCCCCACTGCTGGACCAGGGACGACGTGGTGAACTCGCCCGATTCGTCCGGAAGATCACCGTCGGCGACCGGGATCGACCACTGCCCGGTCACGTCCTGGCCGGGCTGACCGGGGTGTCCCGTCCCGTGCGGCGGGGTCCCGGCGCCGCCGGGCGGCTCCTCGAAGGCCCACTGCTGCGTGGACGCGGGGTTGTACGCGAACCGGTCACCCTCCGGCGGCACGCTGTTCGGGTCGGGCCACTGGGCGCCCTCGCCCGGCGCGGGCATCGCCCAGCTGCCGGTCCCCGACGGGTCCGCCTCGGTCGAGCCGGGCGTGGCCGCTATCTGCGGCGGCACATACCCGTGCCCCGGCGCGGCCAGCGGTTCGGCGGAGGCCAGGAGCGCCTCGATGCCGCCCTCGGGGAGTTTCACGAAGGCGGTGGCGCCGTCGTCGTAGTCGCCCTGGGGCAGCGGGTCCCAGCGGCCGCCGCCCTGGGGGGCGCCTTCTCCGTGCTGGTCGTCGGTCACGACAGCGCCCTCCCCAGTGCTCGTCGGGCCAGCGCGGCGACGGTGCGCCGCAGATGCAGTACGGCGGGCGGAAGCGGTTGCACGGACCCGTCCGGCTCCGGGACCGGGTCGGGGATGCAGGCGGCGGCGACGTACTCGCCGAAGGCGGTGAGCGCCTCCGGGACGATCGTGCGGCCGTTGTCCCAGTCGATGAGGCGGGCGACCCAGTGCTCGGCGTCCAGGGGACGCAGCGGCATCGGCGCTATGGCTCCGACGGCGCACCGCACTCCGCGCCGGGCGGGGTCCAGGACGACCGCGACGGACGCGACGGCGCGTCCGGGGCCGGTCCGTCCGGTGGCCTTCAGGAAGACCTGCGGCGCGTGCAGCAGCGGCATCCGTACGAAGCCGATGAGTTCGCCGCCGCGCAGCATGTCGACGCCGGCCAGCAGGTGCGAGACCGGGATCTCCCGGCGGGCGCCGGCCGGGCCCGCGATGATCAGCGTCGCCTCCAGGGCGGCCAGCACGGGCAGCGCGTCCCCGGTGGGGGCGGCCGAGGCGATGTTGCCGCCCAGGGTGCCCGCGTTGCGGATCTGCGGCGGCCCTGCGGCGCGGGCCGCTGCGGCGAGCGCCGGGATCAGGGCGGCGAAGTCGGGGCGGCCCATGCGCGCGTGCGTGAGGCCCGCGCCGAGCAGCGCGTGGCCGTCCTGGTACTGCCAGCCGCGGATCTCGCTGATGCGGCCGAGGCCGACCAGCGCGGCGGGCCTGAGCTGCCCGGAGTTGACGGCGGCCATGAGGTCGGTGCCGCCGGCCACGGGCACGGCGGCGGGCATGGCGGACAGGGCCGCCACGGCTTCGTCCAGCGTCGTGGGCAGCGTGACGGACTGCGCCGACTGCGGTGCTTGCGTGGTCAAACCGGCTGCCCCTTCCCGCTGCCCCACCTGGTCCCACCTGTGCTGCCGTACGGTACGTGCTGACAGGGCGGACGTGGCAACTCTGGCACATCTTCGCAGGGGCCGAAGACAGGGGTCCGCTAGGCGGCATTCGCCCACCTCACCAGCGAGATGACCCGTTTTCGCACCGCATCACCGGAGCGTGCGAATTGGCACTCTTCGGTGATGCTTGCGACGATTTTCCCCTACCTGTTCGGCGGGGGCGGGTACTTGTTCGGCGGGGTGCGCCGCCCGGAGGGTCGGCTGCCTGCGTGGTGGGCTACTTGTGCGGCGGCAGCCCCTCGATCGGGCGGCCGAGCACACCGGGGCGGCGCTGCCACGGCAGCGGGCCGGTCGGCGGCCGGTACGCGACACCCAGGGCGTCGAGGCGCGCGTAATGGGCGGTCATCCGGCGCTCGAAATCGGCGAAGTCCCGTTCCGCCGGGGCCGGCAGGGCGCTCCAGGCCACCTCGGCGAAGGCGGCGAGCCGCGGGAACGTCTGGTAGTCCACGCGGGCCTGATCCTCCATCACCTCGGTCCACACGTTGGCCTGGGTACCGAGGACGTGCTCGGCCTCCTCGGGGGTCAACTCGGCCGGAACGGGTTCGAAGCGGTAGACGTCCTCCAGGGTGCGCACGAACCCGATGGGCACGGGCTCGTCGGGGCCGCCGTGCTGACGGTGGTCCAAGTACACGTACTGCTCGGGGCACATGACGACGTCGTGGCCCGCGCGCGCGGCGGCGATCCCGCCCCCGTAGCCCCGCCAGGAGGAGACCGCCGCGCCCTCGGCGAGGCCGCCCTCCAGGATCTCGTCCCAGCCGATGAGCCGGCGCCCGCGCGCGGACAGCCACGTGTCGAAGTGCCGGACGAACCAGGACTGCAACTCGTCCTCGTCCGCGAGCTCCAGTTCCTTGATGCGGTTCTGCGCGGTGTGCGACTCCCGCCACTGGCCCTTGGGACATTCGTCACCCCCGATGTGGATGAACTCCGAGGGGAAGAGCGCGAGCACTTCCTCGAACACCCCCTCGTAGAACTCCAGGGTGTTGTCAGTGGGGGCCAGTACGTTGGGATTGACCCCCCAGGTGTCCCAGACGGAGAGAGCGGTGGTGTCGATGACGTCGGTGTTGCCGAGTTCCGCGTACGCGGCGATGGCGGCCTGCGAGTGGCCCGGTACGTCGATTTCGGGGACGACGGTGATATGCCGCTCGGCGGCGTAGGCGACGATCTCCCGGATGTCGTCCTGGGTGTAGAAGCCTCCGTGCGGCTTGTCGTCCCACAGCGGTGAGGCCCGGTGGCCGAATTTCGTACGGGACCGCCAGGAGCCGGTCTCCGTCAGTTTCGGGTACCGCTCGATCTCGACGCGCCAGCCCTGGTCGTCCGTCAAGTGGAAGTGGAAGACGTTGAGTTTGTGCGCGGCGAGCAGGTCGAGGTAGCGCAGCACGCCTTCTTTCGGCATGAAGTGCCGGGCCACGTCGAGCATGAGGCCGCGCCAGCGGAATCGCGGGGCGTCCTCGATGGTCAGATGGAGCACGCCGTACGTCGTGCCGGGGTCGATCGGCGCGCGCCGGAAGGCGGCGGGGCCCAGCAGTTGACGCAGCGTCTGGGCGCCCCAGAAGACGCCGGCCGCGCTGCCGCCCGTGATCCTGACACCCATCGTGGCGACCACCTCAAGGCGGTACGCCTCCGCTGCCAGGGAGTCGTCGAGCCGCAGCACGACGGTGTTGGGCTCGCCCTCCCGCCCCGGTGGCAGCGGCAGTCCGAGGGCGGCGCCGACCGTGGACCGCAGCCAGCGCTGTGTGCTCTCGGTGCCGGGCTCGCCCCACAGGGCGGTGTCCGGCTCGAACGGGAAACCGCACCGCCCCACACCCTCGACCGCGCCGGGCGCCGGGATCAGTTCCGTCAGTGAAGTCACGTCAGTCCTTAACCGCTCCGCCCAGCCCCGAGACCAGACGTCGCTGTACGAGTACGAAGAACACCAGCACCGGAATCGTCATCACCGTCGAGGCCGCCATCACGCCGCCCCAGTCCGGCTCGTCCGGCTTGAAGAAGACCAGCAGGGCCATCGGCAGGGTCGACTGGGAGGTGTCGCTGATGATGAAGGACTTGGCGAACAGGAAGTCGTTCCAGGCCGAGATGAAGGAAAACACGCTCGTGGCCACCAGCCCCGGGAAGACCAGCGGGAAAAGGATCTGCCACAGGAATCGCGCCCGGCTCGCCCCGTCCATGTACGCGGCCTCCTCCAGCGCGTCCGGCACGGCTTTCACGAACCCCCGCAGCATCCAGATCGCGAAGGGCAGCGAGAACGCGATGTGCGGCAGGATCAGCGAGCCCAGCGTGTTCAGTTGATTGAAGTCCCGCATGAGGAAGAACAAGGGGATGGTGAGCGCCTCGACCGGCACCATCTGGGCCACCAGAAACATGATCAGCAGCGTGGTCCGGAAGCGGAACCGGAATCGCGTCACGGCGGTCGCGGCGAGAAACGCGATGAGCGCCGAGGCGATCACCACACTGCCCGCGACGACAAGGCTGTTGACGAAATACCGACCGAAATCCTGCTGCCCGAACACGCGCCGGAAGGAATCCAGCGAGGGCGCAAGCGTCCAGGGCCGCGGCTCGCTGGACTCGATCTCGCCGGCCGGTTTGAAGGCGCCGAGCACCATCCAATAGAGGGGGAAGGCGACCACGACGGCGACGAGCAGCGCCGACAACTCGGCCGCCAGCCGCCAGGGGCGCCGCAGTTGGGCCCGTACGAGATTCACAGTTCCTCCCCCTGCCGGCGCAGCAGCCGCAGGTACACGAGCGTCACGGCGAGCAGCATCAGCAGCATGACGACGCCGATCGCCGAGCCGAGGCTGTACTGCGAGGACGCGAAGGCCTGTTGATAGGCGTACACGTTCAGGACGAGGTTCTGGCCCGCGATGCCGCCGCCGCCCGTCATGACGTAGATCTGCGTGAAGACCTTGAAGTCCCAGATGACGGACTGGATGGTCACCACGGTCAGGATCGGCCGCAGCATCGGCGCCAGCACGGACCGCCAGATCCGCCACTGCGAGGCACCGTCCAGCGCGGCGGCCTCAAGCACCTCGGCCGGTACGGCCCGGATGCCGGCGTAGACCGTCACCATCACGAACGGGAAGGAGCACCACACCACTTCGAGCAGTACGAGGAAGAACGCGCTGAACCGCCCGTACGTCCACGAGTGGTCCCCGAGCCCGAGGATCCGGTTCACGGGCCCGAAGTCGGGGTCGAAGAGGAACAGCCACACCGTGGACCCGGTGACCGCCGGGGTCGCCCACGCGCCGAGCGCGGCCAGCATCAACGCCAGCCGCGGCACGGCCCGCACGCGAGTGAGCAGCACGGCGAGCGCGCAGCCGACGGCGAGCGTCGACACCACGCACCCGGCCGCGAACACCACGGTGGCCAGCAGCACTTGCCAGAACTCGGGGTCCGAGAAGAGCGTGCTGTAGTTCCCGAACCCCTCGAAGGTGGTCGGTTCCCCACCACTCACCTGAGCCTGCGTGTAGTGGAAGAACGAGATCAGCCCGAGCTGGTAGATGGGATAGACCAGCAGCCCGCCGAGCACGACGAGGGCGGGGGCGAGATAGAGCCAGGGGGTCCAGCCGGCGCGGTTACGTCGGCCGGGCTTGCGGGGCGTGGTCGTGGAGAGGGCTCTCCTCTCCACGACCGTGTCCTGTGCGACCACTGGCTCAACCTGCGGAGGCGAATGAGGCGTTCATCTTCTGCGCCGCGTCCTTGGAGGCCGCCGCCACGCTCTTCTTGCCGCTGATGACCTCCTGCAACAGGTTCGGCAGCACCAGCTGGGAGTCGATCTGCGACCACCCCGGCGAAGCCGGAACGAACTTCGTCCCCGCCCCCAGCGTCTGCACGAACGGCTTCTCGAACGGCACCTTCGCCGCGGCCGCGTCCCGCACGTCCGTGAACGTCGGCAGGAAGCCCATCGCGTCGAACATCGAGGCCTGCGTCTTCTTCGACGTCAGCTGCTCCATCAGGTCGACCGCGAGCGAGCGGTGCGAAGTGCTCTTCAGGACACCGATGTTGTTGCCGCCCGCGAAGGCCGGGGCTATCGACCCGGACGCCACACCGGGCAGTGGCACCACCGCGTACTTGCCCTTCACCTTGCCCGCCTCGACGGCCGCGTGGCTGAAGTCGCCGCCGATCGCCATGCCCGCCTTGCCGGCCGCGAACGCGGTGATCGTGTCGTTGCCGCCCATCCCGGCGCACTTGGCGGCGGGACAGTTGTCGGAGGTGAACAGGGACGTGTAGGCCTTGATGCCCTTCTGGGCGGCCGCGCTGTCGATGGCGGAGGTGTACGAGTCGCCCTCACCGGTGGCGAGTTCACCGCCGTTGGCCCAGACGAAGGGCATCGCGCCGTACGTGTAGGCGCCGCCGACGACCAGGCCGTACAGGTCGGGCTTCTCGGCGCGGATCTTGCGGGCCGTGGTGGCCAACTCGGCCATGGTCTTGGGGGGTTGCAGGCCCAGGTCCTTGAAGACGTCGGTGCGGTAGTACAGGGCGCGGACGCCGACGTAGAACGGGGAGCCGTACTGCTTGCCGTCGACGGTGACCGACTGCTTGGCCGTCGGGTCGGTGTCCTTGGACTCGCTCCAGGCGCCGAACTCCTTGGTGACGTCGAGGAGTCCGCCGTCGTGGACGTAGCCGGCGGTGTCGGTGTTGCCGAACTCCATCACGTCCGGCGCGGACTTGGGGTCGTTGAAGGCGGCCTTGACGCGCTGGGCCCGGGTCTCGACGGGGATGTACTCGACGTCGACCTTCGTGCCCTCGTGCGCCTTCTGGAAGGCGTCGACCACGGAGTCGACGACCTTCTCCTTCGGGTCGTTGCCGACCTCCTGGAACAGCCACACCCGCAGGGTGCCGTCCTTGTCGTCCTTCTCGGAGGAGGAGTTGGAGGAGGTCTGGGGGGCGCAGGCGGTGACGACCAGGGCGGTCAGCACGACGGCGAGTCGGGGAGAGAGCTTCATGGAGTGGTCCTCCGAGAGTGCGTTGCAACATATGCAATGACTGTTTCGCTCTGCACAACGCTCCGGAGACTAGGGACAACATGAACACGCCCACAAGAGGTCTCAACCACTTCGTGACATGCAAAAGGCCCCCGGGGCGCGCCGAACGCGCCCCAGGGGCCTTGCGAAGCCTCAGGTGTTACGTGGTGCTACTTGTCCTTGTCGTCGTCCCCACCACTGCCCATGGAGTCGTAGATCTCCTTGCACATGGGACAGACGGGATACTTCTTCGGATCGCGGCCCGGCACCCAGACCTTGCCGCACAGCGCCACGACGGGGGTCCCGTCGAGGGCGCTCGCCATGATCTTGTCCTTCTGGACGTAGTGGGCGAAGCGCTCGTGGTCGCCGTCGCCGTGGGACACCTGTGGCGTCGGCTCTACGAGGGTCCCCGTACCAGTCCCGCGCTCGGGCTCAAGAGTGCTCATAGCGCCAAGGGTACTGAAGCTCACACGCATCAGTTGAGCGAAGGGTCGTCGGGGTACGTGGCCACCATCGCGAGCTCGTTGCGCTGGCGGCGCAGGACCGCGCGCCAGAGTCTCTCCGGGGACGGCGAGGAGACGTCGCCGGGCTCCGACTCGACGACGTACCAGGCGCCCTCCACCAGCTCGTCCTCCAGCTGGCCCGGGCCCCAGCCGGCGTATCCGGCGAAGATCCGCAGCGAACCGAGGGCCGAGGCGAGCAGTTCCGGCGGGGCCTCCAGGTCGACCAGGCCGATCGCGCCGTGCACCCGGCGCCAGCCCAGCGGGGCGCGCTCGGCGGAGGAGCCGCCGGGGATGACGGCGACGCCGAGGGCGGAGTCGAGGGAGACCGGGCCGCCCTGGAAGACGACGCCGGGCTCGCCGGCGAGGTCGCCCCAGCCGTCCAGGATGTCGCCGACGTCCACCGGGGTCGGCCGGTTGAGGACGACACCGAGGGAGCCCTCCTCGTCGTGGTCGAGAAGGAGCACCACCGCACGGTCGAAGTTCGGGTCCGCCAGGGCGGGCGTGGCCACGAGCAGCCGCCCTGTGAGCGAGGACACCTCGGTCATGGCAGACATGATCCCGCATCTTCCCTCCGTGTGGGGAGGCAATGGGTGTTCGCGGGTGAATGCAGCTCAGGGCGCACAGGTGCGTCCCGAGCGCACGGAAGCGGCGGTGACCCCATGTGTCCGGCGGGCAGCGGTTCGTGTTGTGACGAAGCTATGACGTGGCTGAGGCGTGCCTGGGCTTACAGAAGGGGGGTACGCGGCGATTACGCTTGCTCCTCTGGCCCTGCCCCCCTCACCGGAACGCGAGATACATGACCGTCAACGGCTCTGACGACGTACTGCTTGTCCACGGTGGAACCCCGCTGGAAGGCGAGATCCGGGTCCGTGGTGCGAAGAACCTCGTACCGAAGGCCATGGTCGCCGCCCTGCTGGGCAGTGAGCCGAGTCGGCTGCGCAACGTTCCGGACATCCGAGACGTGCGGGTCGTACGCGGCCTGCTGCAACTGCACGGGGTGACGGTCCGTCCGGGTGAGGAGCCGGGCGAGTTGGTGATGGACCCCTCCCACGTGGAGAGCGCGAACGTCGCCGACATCGACGCGCACGCGGGCTCCAGCCGCATCCCGATCCTGTTCTGCGGCCCGCTGCTGCACCGCCTGGGCCACGCGTTCATCCCGGGCCTGGGCGGCTGCGACATCGGCGGCCGGCCGATCGACTTCCACTTCGAGGTGCTGCGGCAGTTCGGCGCGAAGATCGAGAAGCGGGCGGACGGGCAGTACCTGGAGGCGCCGCAGCGGCTGCGCGGCACGAAGATCCAGCTGCCGTACCCGTCCGTGGGCGCGACCGAGCAGGTCCTGTTGACGGCCGTCCTCGCGGAGGGCGTCACGGAGCTCTCGAACGCGGCGGTGGAGCCGGAGATCGAGGACCTGATCTGCGTCCTGCAGAAGATGGGCGCCATCATCGCGATGGACACCGACCGCACGATCCGCGTCACGGGCGTGGACCGGCTCGGCGGCTACAACCACCGCGCCCTCCCGGACCGCCTGGAGGCCGCCTCCTGGGCGTCCGCGGCGCTGGCGACCGAAGGCAACATCTACGTCCGCGGCGCCCAGCAGCGCTCGATGATGACGTTCCTGAACACTTACCGGAAGGTGGGCGGTGCCTTCGAGATCGACGACGAGGGCATCCGGTTCTGGCACCAGGGCGGCCAGTTGAAGTCCATCGCCCTCGAAACGGACGTGCACCCGGGCTTCCAGACGGACTGGCAGCAGCCGCTGGTCGTGGCGCTGACCCAGGCGACGGGCCTGTCGATCATCCACGAGACGGTGTACGAGTCCCGCCTCGGATTCACCTCCGCGCTCAACCAGATGGGTGCGCACATCCAGCTGTACCGCGAGTGCCTGGGCGGCTCGAACTGCCGCTTCGGCCAGCGCAACTTCCTCCACTCGGCCGTCGTCTCCGGCCCCACCCGCCTCCAGGGCGCCGACCTGGTCATCCCCGACCTGCGCGGCGGCTTCTCGTACCTCATCGCCGCGCTGGCGGCCCAGGGCACGTCCCGGGTCCACGGCATCGACCTCATCAACCGCGGCTACGAGAACTTCATGGAGAAGCTCGTGGAGCTGGGCGCGAAGGTGGAGTTGCCGGGCAAGGCACTCGGATAGCCCTGCGGGGGACGCCGAAAGAAGCGTTTCCCACGACGATGGGGCGGCCACCCTGACCGGGTGGCCGCCCCATTCGCGTTGCCGAGCCTCGTACGCAATGCCGTCGCGTACGCGAAGGCTTACTTGCCCTTGGCGGCTTCCTTGAGCTTCGAGCCCGCGGACACCTTGACGCTGTAGCCGGCGGGGATGTTGATGGGGTCACCGGTCTGCGGGTTGCGCGCGGTCCGAGCGGCACGGTGGGTGCGCTCGAAGGTCAGGAAGCCGGGGATGGTGACCTTCTCGTCGCCCTTGGCCACGATCTCGCCGACGGTCTCGGCGAACGCCGCCAGAACGGCGTCGGCGTCCTTGCGGGTCACCTCGGCGCGGTCGGCCAGCGCGGCCACCAGCTCACTGCGGTTCATGTCGTTACTCCCGTGTTCTTCTTGCTGTTGGGGCGTGCCACGCGGCGGAGCCGCATGTTAGGCGCTGTGAGAAGTCCGATGCGCTCTCACCCAGGGAGGCATCCTGCCCCTACCTGCGGCGGGAAAGCCAATCCGGCACCCGTAGGGAGTCGCTAGTACACCCTGGGGAGTCACACGGAAGGCCTGAGCGTGCCCGCCACCCTAAAGGGCCCTCGTATGCCCGCCGTTCCACGACGCGCCGAGGCAGCCGGGTGGTGATCCTCACAGCACTTGCACCGTACGCCACGGCTACGACATCGCGCCTACGACGCCGCGCCCGCCGCCTTCGCCGCTTCCCGGACCGCTCCGGCCACCGCGCCCGCGACCTTGTCGTTGAAGACGCTCGGGATGATGTAGTTCGGGTTGAGCTCGTCCGAGGTCACGACGTCCGCGAGGGCGGTCGCCGCGGCCAGCATCATCTCCGTGTTGACGGTGCGGGACTGGGCGTCCAGCAGGCCGCGGAAGACACCCGGGAAGACCAGCACGTTGTTGATCTGGTTCGGGAAGTCGGAGCGGCCGGTGGCCACGACGGCGGCCGTCTGACGGGCGATCGTCGGGTCGACCTCGGGGTCCGGGTTCGCGAGCGCGAACACGATGGCGCCCTCGGCCATGGCGGCCACGTCGTCCCCGTCCAGCACGTTCGGGGCGGAGACGCCGATGAAGACATCCGCTCCGCGAACGGCTTCCTTCAGCGTGCCCGTCAGGTTCTCGGGGTTGGTGTTGTCCGCGATCCAGCGCAGCGGCGAGTCGGCCGCGGCGCCCACCAGGTCCTCGCGGCCGGAGTGCACGACACCGTGGATGTCGGCGACGACGGCGTTCTTCACGCCCGCGGCGATCAGCAGCTTGAGGATGGCCGTACCGGCCGCGCCCGCACCGGACATGACGACCCGGATGTTCTCGATCTCCTTGCCCGCCACGCGCAACGCGTTGGTCAGCGCGGCCAGGACGACGATCGCCGTGCCGTGCTGGTCGTCGTGGAAGACGGGGATGTCGAGGGCCTCGCGCAGCCGGGCCTCGATCTCGAAGCAGCGCGGCGCGGAGATGTCCTCCAGGTTGATGCCGGCGAAGCCCGGGGCGATCGCCTTGACGATCTCGACGATCGCGTCGGTGTCCTGGGTGTCCAGGCACAGCGGCCAGGCGTCGATGCCGGCGAAGCGCTTGAAGAGGGCCGCCTTGCCCTCCATGACCGGCAGCGCGGCCTTGGGGCCGATGTTCCCGAGGCCGAGGACCGCGGAGCCGTCCGTCACGACCGCAACGGAGTTGCGCTTGATGGTGAGGCGGCGGGCGTCCTCGGGGTTCTCGGCGATCGCCATGCACACGCGGGCCACGCCCGGGGTGTAGATCATGGAGAGGTCGTCACGGTTGCGGATCGGGTGCTTGGACTGCATCTCGATCTTGCCGCCGAGGTGCATCAGGAACGTACGGTCCGACACCTTGCCGAGGGTGACACCCTCGATGCCGCGCAGCTGCTGGACGATCGAGTCGGCGTGATCCGTGGAACTCGCCGCGATGGTGACGTCGATGCGCAGCTTCTCGTGGCCTGAGGCGGTCACGTCGAGGCCGGTGACCGAGCCTCCGTGGGTCTCCACGGCCGTGGTGATCTGGGAGACCGCCGTTCCTGAGGCGGGCACTTCCAGACGGACCGTGATCGAGTAGGAGACGCTGGGCGCCGTTGCCATGGCCGACTTCCTCTGCTTTCACCTGTGACGCTGTATGCCGTCCGATGGTCGCACCTACCGATGAGTAGGCGTTAGTCGGACCGGATTGCGAACCTTGAGTTCACGGGAGTGTTCACAGGAGAGGGAAGTAAGTGACACCGACCCGCCATGCTCGCCTCGCGGCAAGTGGTCGCTCGTAGCGACGAAGGTTGGGCCCGGGGGCTTGGATCGGGCCGGTGTCACGTCCAGGCTAACAAACAGATCCCGTAAGACCATTCCCGTACGGGGAGTTCACAGGAATCAGTCCCTCAGCAGATCGGGCACGCCGGACGCGTCCGGCTCGTCCCGGTCGGCGGAGACGACCGTCAGCTGCTGGGTGGCGCGAGTGAGCGCGACGTACAGCACCCGCAGTCCGGCCGGTGACTCGTCCGCGATCTCGGCCGGGGAGACGACGACCGTCGCGTCGTACTCCAGGCCCTTGGCCTCCAGGCTGCCCAGGGCCACCACCCGGTCGCCCAGCCCGGCGAGCCAGCGCGCCGCCTCCTCGCGGCGGTTCATCGCGACGACGACGCCGACCGTGCCGTCGACGAGCCCGAGCAGCCGGTCGGCCTCGGCCCGGACGGTCTGCGCCAGGGATTCCCGTACGACGGTGAAGCGGGGCTGTACGCCGGTGGAGCGCACCGCCCGCGGTGACTCGGAGCCGGGCATGGCCAGCGCCAGCACCTTCGCGGCGAGGTCGGCGATCTCGGAGGGGTTGCGGTAGTTGACGGTGAGCTGGAAGCGGCGGCGCGGGCGGGTGCCGAGAGCTTCGTCACGGGCCTCGGCCGCCTCGTCCACGTCGGACCAGGAGGACTGCGCCGGGTCGCCGACGACCGTCCAGGTGGCGTGCCGACCGCGGCGGCCGACCATGCGCCACTGCATCGGGGTGACGTCCTGGGCCTCGTCGACGATGACGTGCGCGTACTCGGTGCGCTCCTGGGCGAGCCGCTCGGCCCGCTCCCACTGCGTCTCCTCGCGGGTCGGCATCAGCTCCTCCAGGCCCGTCAGCTGGTCCAGCGGGTCCAGTTCGCGCCGCTTCCGGGGGCGGGTCGGGACGCCGAGGATCGCCTGGAGCTCGTCGAGCATGGCGATGTCGTGCACGGAGTACCCGTCCCGGCGCAGCGAGCGGGCCACCCGGCGGATCTCGCCGGGGTTGAGGATCCGCCGGGCCCAGCGGCCCAGGCGCCGCTCGTCGGCCATGGCGTCCAGCACGGCTCTGGGGGTCAGCTCGGGCCACCAGGCGTCCAGGAACGCCGTGAACGCGTCCTCGGCGGTGATGTCCTCGTCGAAGGAGGAGCGCAGTTCGGCGGCGAGTTCCGGGTCGGTGTGCCGGGTGCCGGCGCCGGACCGGTCCCACAGGGCGTCCAGGAGGAGCTTGCGGGCGCGCGGGCGCAGCAGGTTGACGGGGGCGGTGCCGCTGAGCGCGTTCTGGCGGATACGTTCCAGCGTGTCCGCCTCCAGCTCCAGGCGGCGCCCGAAGGCGACCACGCGCAGCCGGGAGGTCGAGACGGGTCCGCGCGGGTCGGTCTCGGCGGAGTCGCCGCCGGGTCCGTCACCGAAGTCGTCGCCGAAGGAGAGCTGACCTGCCGCGGGCCGGGCGGAGCCGCCGGTACCCGGGCGGCCCTGCTCCAGCGCCCCGCGGGCGGCCTTCCGCAGCACCTTGAGCATGCGGTAGGAGCCCTTGGCGCGGGCCACGGCCGGGGCGTCGTACAGGGTGGCCTCGGCGCCGTCGACCAGCGAGCCGATCGCCCGGATCGCGACCTGGCCCTCCTCGCCGAGGGAGGGCAGGACGCCCTCGGTGTAGGCGACCAGCAGCGGGGTGGGCGAGACGATGAGGATGCCGCCCGCGTACCGGCGCCGGTCCTGGTAGAGCAGGTAGGCGGCGCGGTGCAGCGCCACCGCCGTCTTGCCGGTCCCCGGGCCGCCCTCGACATACGTCACGGAGGCGGCGGGGGCGCGGATGACCAGGTCCTGCTCGGCCTGGATGGAGGCGACGATGTCCCGCATGGTGTGCCCGCGGGCCTGGCCGAGGGCGGCCATGAGGGCGCCGTCGCCGATGACGGGCAACTGCTGCCCGTCCAGCAGGGCGGTCAGCTCGGGGCGCATGAGGTCGTCCTCGACGCCGAGCACCTTGCGCCCCTTGGAGCGGATCACCCGGCGCCGTACGACCCGTCCCGGGTCCACCGGGGTGGAGCGGTAGAACGGCGCCGCCGCGGGCGCCCGCCAGTCGATGACCAGCGGGGCGTACTCGGAGTCCAGGACGCCGATGCGCCCGATGTGCAGGGTCTCCGCGATGTCGGCGGTGTTGTCGTCCCGTACGGCGCCTTCGGCGGGTTCCACGGCGGTGTAGGCGCCGTCGGGACCCTTCTTGCCGTCCTTGCCGAGGAGCAGGTCGATCCGGCCGAAGAGGAAGTCCTCGAACTCGTTGTTGAGCCTGTTGAGGTGGATGCCGGCCCGGAAGACCTGGGCGTCCCGCTCGGCGAGCGCGCCGGGCGTGCCGACCTGGCCACGCTTGGCCGCGTCGTTCATCAGGAACTCGGCCTCGTGGATCTTCTCCTCAAGGCGCTGGTACACCCGGTCGAGATGTTTCTGTTCGACGCTGATCTCTCGATCGCGGACCGAATCCGCTGCGGCGTCGACCGCGGTTTCCTGCTGAGCCTGTGCGGCCACCGGGCCCCCTTCTGACGTGCTGGGCAGCCGTCAACCGTACGCGAAGGGGGCCGGTGGAAGCTACGTTCACTACGCGTCTACTGCCACGAGCTTCTTGCCGTCGAAGGTCATGACCTCGAAATGATCGATCTCGTTGGGCTGGAAAGCGGCCCCGCCCTGGGCGTAGAGGGGTGCCTTGGCCTGCTCGGTCTTGGCGTTCGGGATGCCGTAGCCCCACTTCGGGACCGACCAGGTGGACATCGTCTCGCGCTCGCCGTTCTTGCCGACGGCGATGAGCGAGCACTTCAACGGGCCCTTGACGTTACTCAGTTCGACGACACCCCAGGTGCCCCAGTCCTTCTTCTGCATCGCGACGGTCGCCTTGACCTTGGTGGAGGAGTCGGTCGCGGAGACCTTGTCGGAGAGGGTGGTGAAGGCCGCCTTGGCGCCGGCCTCGTCCGACGTACCGCCCGAGTCGCCGCCGTTCACCGCGATCGCCGCCAGCGGACCGGCGATGATCAGTGCCGCCGCCGCCGCCACCATGTAGAAGCTGCGCCGCCGCTTGAGGGCACGGCGCTCGCCGATGTCGTCGACGAGCTTCTCCACGAGCCGAGGGCTCGGCTTGGCGGAGAGGGACTCGCCGATGGCGGGGGTGCCGGTGCCGGGCAGGTCCGCGAGAGCGGCCAGCATCGGCTCCATCCCGGCCAGCTCGTCGAGCTGCTGGGCGCACCATTCGCAGGTGGCGAGGTGAATTTCGAAGGCTGTCGCCTCGGCGTCGTCAAGGATTCCGAGGGCGTAGGCACCGACGGTTTCATGTTCGTTCGGGCCCGGAGATCCCATCATGGAGCCAGACATACCCGAACCACCTGTGCCGAATCCCTGGTTTCCCCCGTAAACACTCATCACGCCGTCACCCCCCGCTCCTCCAGTGCCAGCTTCATCGAACGCAACGCGTAGAACACCCGCGAGCGCACGGTGCCACTGGGAATGCCGAGCGTCTCAGCCGCCTCATTGACGGTACGCCCCTTGAAGTACGTCTCGACGAGCACCTCCCGGTGGGCCGGGGTCAGGTCGTCGAGCGCGTCAGACAGCGTCATCAGCCACAGCGCCTTGTCGATCTCGTCCTCCGCGGGGATGACCTCCAGCGGCGACGGATCGACCTCCTGCGGCCGGGCCTGCCGGCTGCGGTGGCCGTCGATGACGATGCGGCGAGCGACCGTCACCAGCCAGGGGCGTACCGATCCGGTCGCTCGATTGAGCTGACCGGCGTTCTTCCAGGCACGGATGAGTGTCTCCTGCACGACGTCCTCTGCTCGCTGCCGATCTCCGGCGACCAGCCTGAGTACGTACGCAAGGAGAGGTCCGGCATGCTCTCTATAGAGGGCACGCATCAGCTCCTCATCAGGTTCCGAGGGCTGGGACATGCGATGTCGGGCCCTCGATCCACGTTCATTGGCCACGACGGAATCCTTGCGCACGCCCACCTCCGGTGTCCGGGGGATCCCCCAGTCGGTCGCTCCTCCACACGTACGGATGTGGTCCCCGTCATGTTCAACAGGGGGCGACAGTTTTCTCCTGGGTGTCATGACGAGGGGGACATGGGTGCACATTCCTACCGCGCGATCTTTACATTTCCACCACATCGCCTCTCTGAGGTCAGATGCCAAAGGCATATTCGGACCAAACACAGTGTTGTCGAAATCACTTCGACAACATGACCGCGCTCCCCCCACAGAAGCCACTTACCGGACACCTAGGCTCGGGCGAGTGCCGCCCGCCGACGGTGCCGGGCGACTCTTTCCCGGTTTCCGCAGACCTCACTGGAGCACCAGCGCCTTCTGCGGCCCCGGGACGAATCGACATAAAAGATCGGACAGTTGTCGCCCTCGCACTGCCGCAGTCCGGCCCGCGCGACCGGGTCCGTGAGCAGCTCCACGGCGTCCCGCGCGATCGCCCCGAGCAGCGCCGCGCACTCGGGCGGCCCGTCCAACTCCCGCACCAGCGCCCCGTCCTCACCGCGCACGGCCCGTGGGGCCGGAGGTGCGACCCGGGCGATCTCGTTCACCCGGGCGAGCGCGATGTCGTACGTCGGCCTGGGCGGGGCGGCCACCGCTCCGCTCACCAACTGTCCGATCTGTCCGCGCAGTTCACGGAAGTCGACCAGCCAGGAGGGGCCGGCGTGGGTCAGCGGGACGCCCGGCGGGACCAGGCCCGCGCCGGTGATCCACGCACACAGAACCTCCACGGAGTCGAACCGTTCCTCGGGGTGAGAGGTCGCGAGCAGGTCGAGACAGACCCGCCCGGCGTCGTACCGGAGTTCGTACGCGACCGTGGCCGTACCCAGTGCCATGTGCCTGTCACCGCCTGGCTCGGGAAGCTGAGGGCAGAGGAACCGTTCCCTCATACAGTGCCTTCCCGCTCTCGCGGCCGGAACCCCTCATACCCACGGGACCCGTGGACGGCCGCTTATGCGGGTGCGCGTCTCGGCGATGTCCCGGGCCTCGCGGCGCCCGTTGACTGGAGCCATGACACAGCACAGGACTGCTTCTGGACTCGTACTGGGCGCGGCCACGGTCGCCATGGGCCTGATCGCCGGGCTCTTCTACACCTTCGCCTGCGCGATCATGCCGGCGCTGGCCCGCAGCGACGACAAGGTCTTCGTCGACGTCATGCGGGACATCAACGACGTGATCCAGAACCCGGTGTTCTTCCTCAGCTTCATGGGCGCGTTGGCGCTGTCCGCTGTTTCGGCGTGGCAGTTGCGCGGGACGCCCTACCGGTGGTGGGTATGGGCGGGCTTCCTGGCCTACGCCCTGGTCTTCCTCATCACCATCGTCATCAACATCCCGCTCAACAACGACCTCGCGGACATGACGGATCCGGCGGCGGCCCGGGAGCACTTCGAGGACCCGTGGGTGGCGTGGAACGTCGTGCGGGCGGTGGGGTCGACGGTGGCGATGGGGTTGTTGGCGAGGGGGTTGGTACTGTTCGGCCGAGTTGGTCAGACGTCCGCGTACTTGGCGTCCGCCGCCGGATCCAACGCCAACCGGTAACCCCTCTTGACCACCGTCTGGATCAGCTTCGGCGCACCAAGTGCCGTTCGCAGGCGAGCCATTGCCGTCTCCACCGCATGCTCGTCCCGCCCGGCGCCCGGCAACGCTCGTAGCAACTCGGAACGGGCCACCACCCAGCCCGGGCGCCGGGACAAGGCGCGCAACAACGACATACCCGCGGGCGGTACGGGACGCAGCGCGCCGTCGACGAGGACCGCGTGGCCGCGGATCTCCACCCGGTGACCGGCGATCGGCAACGACCGTGCGCGGGCCGGGAGTTCCTGGCACAGGACCTGCACGAGGGGCCCGAGGCGGAAGCGCTCCGGCGAGACCGTGGTGACACCGTGCGCCTGGAGGGGCAGCGCGGTGACCGGGCCGACGCAGGCCGGCAGGACGTCGTGGTGGAGGGCGGCGAGGAGTTCGGGCAGCAGCCCGCGTTTCTCGGCCCGGTTCAGCAGGGAGGCCGCGGCGGGCGCGCTGGTGAAGGTCAGCGCGTCCACGCCCCGCGAGACGGTGGCGTCGAGGAGCCGGTCCACCGGCCCGATGTCCTCCGGCGGCATCCACCGGTACACCGGCACGCCCACCACCTCGGCACCCGCGGCCCGCAACGCCTCGACGAACCCGGGCAGCGGCTCACCGTGCAGCTGTACGGCGATACGGCGCCCGTCGACCCCCTCCTCCAGCAGCCGGTCGAGGACCTCGGCCATCGACTCGCTGGACGGCGACCACTCCTCGGTCAGCCCGGCGGCCCGGATCGCGCCCTTGACCTTGGGCCCCCGGGCGAGCAGCTCCACCCCGCGCAGCCGGTCCAGGAGCGCCTCCCCGAACCCCCACCCGTCGGCCGCCTCGACCCAGCCGCGGAAGCCGATGGCCGTGGTCGCCACCACGACGTCCGGCGCCCGGTCGACCAGGCCCTTCGTCGCGGCCAGCAACTCGCTGTCGTCGGCGACCGGCACGATCCGCAGCGCGGGCGCGTGCAGCACGGCGGCGCCACGCCGCTGGAGCAGCGCACCCAGCTCGTCGGCGCGACGCGCGGCCGTCACCCCCACGGTGAACCCGGCGAGGGGTCCGTGCGGGGAGTGATCCGGCGGCTGCTGTTGCTGCTGCTCGTACATGGAACTCCTAGGGCCGGTCTTTCGGCTCAGTTCGGCTGGCCCGCGTGACGACCGAGCCTGTCAACCGCTCGTGACAGGCTCGGTTCGGCTTCATGTCGCCGGTGTTACGTCACACCTCGGCATAGCTGAGCTGGGGCTTCGACTCTGCGGCAGTCGTGGCACGGGCCGCGGAGGCCGGGCGGCGAAGGTATACGGCCCACGTCACCGCGAAGCAGGCGGCGTAGAAGGCGAGGAAGACCACGAAGGCGCCGGTGCCGGAGCCGGAGCTGAGGAAGGACTGGCGGAAGGCGAGGTTGATGCCGACCCCGCCGAGCGCGCCCACCGCGCCGATGAGCCCCATGGAGGCCCCGGAGAGCCGGCGCCCGTAGGCGGCCGCCGCCTCCCCCTCAAGCCCCTTGGCGAGGGCCTTGTTCTGGAAGATGCCGGGAATCATCTTGTACGTCGACCCGTTGCCGAGCCCGCTGAGCACGAACAGGACGATGAACACGGTCACGAACAGCGGCAGCGACTTCTGCATGCTGGCGACGACCAGGACGGCGGTCGCGGCGGCCATGCCGACGTAGTTGTAGAGGGTGATCTTCGCGCCGCCGTACTTGTCGGCGAGCCAGCCGCCCAGCGGGCGGATCAGGGAGCCGAGCAGCGGGCCGATGAACGTGAGGTACGCGGCCTGCAGCGGGGTCCGTCCGAACTGGACCTGGAGCACCTGCCCGAAGGCGAAGGCGTAGCCGATGAACGACCCGAACGTGCCGATGTAGAGGAACGCCATGATCCAGGTGTGCGCGTCCCGCGCCGCGTCCTTGGCGGCCCCGGTGTCGTTCTTCACGTTCTCCAGGTTGTCCATGAAGAGCGCGGCCAGCGTGGCGGCGATGACGATGAGCGGGATGTAGATCCCGAGCAGCACGCGCGGACCGCCGCTCGCGCCGATGACGGCGAGGGCCACGAGCTGGATGACGGGTACGCCGATGTTTCCGCCGCCCGCGTTGAGGCCGAGCGCCCAGCCCTTCTTCCGCAGCGGGAAGAAGGCGTTGATGTTGGTCATGGAGGAGGCGAAGTTGCCGCCACCGACGCCGGCGAGGAGGCCGACCCACAGGAAGGTCGAGAAGGACGTGCCCGGTTCCATCACCACGAACGCGGCGATCGTCGGGATCAGGAGCAGGGCCGCCGAGACGATCGTCCAGTTGCGGCCGCCGAAGATCGCGACCGCGAAGGTGTAGGGCACGCGGGCGACCGCGCCGACCAGGGTGACCACCGAGGTCAGCAGGAACTTGTCGGCCGGGGTGAGCCCGTACTCCGGGCCCATGAAGAGCACCAGCACGGACCACAGGGTCCAGATCGAGAAGCCGATGTGCTCGGACAGGACGGAGAAGACGAGATTGCGCCGGGCGATCTTCTCCCCCTTCTCGCGCCAGAAGGTCTCGTCCTCCGGATCCCAGTGCTCGATCCACTTACCAGCGGCTGTCATGACGCCTCCACGGGGGCATTCCTGGGCTCGGGCATGCCCCGAAGGTAGGGAGAGCGCGTTTCCGAGCTGTGCCACCGGGTGACCGGAAGGGAACGTTGCTCTCACCTGGCGCGGGGAGGGGGTGAGAGGTCTCGGGGTGAGAGGGCGCTGGCGTGCGAAGTGGTGACGGCTATCCTCTAGCCGACCCCCACACGAGCAGGAGAGCCCATGTCCGCCGAGCCGAGCTCCGCACGCGCGAACGCGCGGCGTCTTCAGCGCTCCCCGCGGTCCCGGCAGTCCCTCGGCGGGAACATCGCCTTCGGCGCGGGGCTGATCGTCGTGCTGACGGCCATGGTCCTCGGAGCCTTCGCGGCGGTGGCGCTGCTGAGCAAGGCCGCCGATGCCGCCCCTCTCTCGACAGTGATCCCCGACGACGGGCGCGCCGCTCTGGTGGTCGGCGGCATCGCGAGCGGCGGGATCACGGGACTGGTCCTACCCGTCATCCTGCTCACCCTGGTGCGGGGAACCGAGGACTCGCCACGGATCGGGCCCGGAACAGCGCTCCTCAAGGTGCTCGCCGTACTGGCCTTCGACGTCTACGTGCTCGTCCTCGCGGTGATCCTGGCCCAGCTCGGCCGGGTCCTCCCGGAGACCGTCACGGCCACCGTCGCGGTGTTCGCGATCGGCTTCAGCTGGATGCCCCTCGCCATGATCCCCAGGGAACGGCTCGGGCTGGCCTCACGCCAGAGTGACTGACCGCGCCAACTCGTCCGCCACCTTCTCCAGTTCCTCGCCGAAGCCGAGCGTCGACCACAGCAGCCGGCACTCCAGCGCGGTGGGATACCGGCTCGGCAGCACGTAGTGGGCGACCCCTTCCGTGATGCCGCCGGTGTCGGACTCGGGATCCGTGGGTTCCAGTCGGTGCACCCGCAACGCCGGTCCTAGCGGGAGGTCGACCTCCGTGAGGTCCTGGGAGCCGAAGAACGGCCCCTCCGCGAGCGCCACTTCGGCGCGCAGCGCGGCAACGCTCAAGTATTCCGTCGGAATCTTCAGCTCACGCACGGTGCAGCTCGCCATGACCGCGCCGTCGGCCGGCGCCAACAGGGCCGCGCACAGAGCACCTTGGCGGCGCGCCGCGCCCCAGTACCAGAGCAGGTCGGTCGCGAAGGCCTCGATCCACTCCGGGCGGGCCCCGGTGTCGAGGTGCCCCGCGGCGAGGTCGCGGGCCCAGGTCTCGGGGTCCTCGGTGGCCAGGTCCAGGACCAGCCAGTTCTGCAGGGCGGGCAGCGCGACCTGGCACTCGGTCCAGTCCGCGGTGGGCTCTCCCGTGCCTTCCGCGACTTCATCCGTGCCGTCCATCCCGTCCGTGGCTTTCATCGCGCCGCTCACTTCCCGGCCAGGGACGCGTCGGGCCCGGTGACCGACGGCGCGTCGTCGCCGCCGAAGAGCCCGGCGAACTGGTAGCTGTCGGCCGTCGCGCCCACCCCGGTGCCGCCCAGGGCGAGGGAGTTGTAGTTCATGGCCTGCTTGAAGGCGTCCGGCGTACCGATGAAGTTCAGGTCGGTCGGGTCGATGTTCTTGATGCGGGCCAGTTCGTCGACCATGCCGGGACCGGCGTACATGCTGGCCAGGCCGCGCGGCCCGGCCGCGGAGTAGGCATCGCGGGCCGCGGAGAGGTTGTCGCCGAACTTGAAGGCCTGGCGCCAGTTGCCGCGGACGGCGCCCAGGTCCTCCGCGAAGGAGCGCGGCAGTCCTCGGAAGGCGGCCGAGAGGGAGACCTCGGGCAGGGCCGCGCGGGCGGTGGCGCCGGCTCGCGGGCCGACCATCGACTCGACCAGCAGCCGGCGCGCGGCGGAGGACATCGCCGGGTTCCAGCCGCGGACGTACTCCGTCGCGGCCGTCCAGACCCGGCTGCGGCCGACCACGGCGGCAGCCTTGCCGCCCGCGGAGAAGACGCGCCCGACGCCGAAGGTCGCGAGGCTGAGCACGTCCATCGCGACATCGCCCCAGGAACCGTCTCCGTTGATGGCGAGCAGGACGTGACAGACCAGTGAGACGCAGGTCGCGACCAAGGCGATGGTGCCGAGCACCCCGGCCAGGGCCTGGCCAATCACCGGGATCCAGCCGACCAGCAGCGAGAGCACCCCGCAGACCGCGGCGACGGCTCCCGCGATGTCGGCGACGAGGTTGAGGGTGTCGCGCAGGTCGTCCAGCCACGAGTCGTTCAGGCCGTCGTGCTCGGTGGTGTCGTGAATGGCGCGGGCCGCCTTGTCGCCCGCGTCCTTGTGCCGGGTCTTCAGCGGGGAGAGCTGATCGCGCAGCCCGTCCAGCCCCTTCTGGAGGTCGGTCACCGACTTGTCGAGCGTCTTCTGCCCACCCGCGTCGGTGCCCTTGGGCGGGTGGTCGGCCTTGGACTTGGCCGTCGTCAGGTCACCGCTCTTCGTCTCGGCCTGGTGCAGGAGCTTGTCGGCCTCGGTCTGCACCGATTCGAGCTCGGTGTAGTACGTCTTCAGGGCGGAGGAGGCGTCGGCGTAGCGGTCGTGCGCCTTGCTGACCGTCTTGGCCGTGTCGGTCGCCTTCTCGGCGAAGGCGCGGCCCGCCTTGGAGTCCCAGCTCTCCAGGTTCCCGAGCCGGCGCAGCGCCTCGGCGGTGTCGGAGATGGTCTTCGCGGTGAGTTCGAACCGCCGGGCGAGCGCCGTGAGGTCCGTGACGTCGCCGGGCACCGGGTCGGCGGGCTCCCCCAGCACCTCCCAGCGCTGGTCCGCGGGCCGGGTCACTTCGTCTTCCCCTTGCCCACGAGCGCGTCGTACAGCGCGGTGTCGACTTCCTTGTAGGCCTTGCCGGCCTCGTGGGCGAGGGTGCCCAGGCCCTGGATCTCCTCGATCATCTTCTTGCGGTTGTCGTCCCAGCCGTCCGAGAAGTCCTGCAGCCGCTCGTGCAGTTGCTTGTGCCCGACCGTACGGAGGTCGTAGGCGTCCATGAGTTTGTCGAGCCCGTCGAGCTCGGTCGCCACCGTCCGCAGACCGGTCCCGGCCGTGTGCAGATCGTCCGTGGAGACCTTGAGCTTCCCCTCGTCGCCGCTCACTCCCGCTCCCCCTTCGTCTCCTCGCCCGGGCGCTGCCAGCGCAGGGTTTCGGCCACCGCGTCGAACAGTCCCACCATGGCGTCCGCGATCGGCTCCAACGGCGTGCTGAACGTCAGCATCAGCACCTCGTCGCGGTCCGGCACCGGCACGAAGTACTCGACGACGGTGTCCTCGAACTCGGAGCCCAGCTTCCGTGCCTGCTTGGTGCGCTGCCGCCGCAGCAGCCGGGCGGCCCGCCCCACCTCGGGCAGCGTGACCACGCCGACCTCGCCGGTGCCGGCCAGCGCGGCGACGGCGTCGAGGCTGTCGAACCGCTGGTGCAGACGGGAGACGAGCAGCGAGGCGGAGAGCGGGATGCCGCCGGATTCGAGGAAGGACAGGTACAGCACGATCCCGCCCTGCCCGACGCCCGCCTCGGCGGTCCCGCGCAGCTGCTCCTCCACTTTCCGGCGCAGGATCGGCTGGTCGTCGACCCCGGCGAACTGCCGCTTGATCAGCGCACTCATGGACGCCTCACGGCGCTCCGGCGGTTGCAGCGGAATGCGGTACCAGTCCCCGGGCGTGATCAGCCCGAACACCGGGGCCGCCCGGCCGGATGCTGTCCCGGACGTCTCGTCCGCACCCGGCTCCGCGCCCGTCTCCGTACTCGGCACCTGTCCCACTGTGGTTCTCCTGCCCCCGTCATGCCTCGCGCATCTTAGCGAGCGGCGGCCGGAACCCACCGGTCCCCCATCAATCCGTCACGCCTTCCGACGGCCTCCACCGCGAGAGGGCCCGCCGCCGTGCCCGTCCGGCCACAGTTGCGGACTGCGCTTCGCCGCCACGTCCTCCATCCAGCCGAAGCTGACGATGCAGGTGGCGATGAGCATCCAGACGAGGAGCAGGACCGGCCACGAGCTCTCCAGCAGCCAGGCGTAGTGCTCGCTCAGCACGTCGAAGCCCCACAGGCGGTCCCAGAGGGTCGCGGCGATGAGGATGCAGAGGTTGTGCCAGAGATAGATCGTCACCGCGCGGGAGTTGAGCAGGGTGATCAGTCGGTCGAAGGGGCGCAGCAGCCGTGGCCACTCGGTCCACGAGGGGCTGACGTGCAGAAGCAGCAGCACGGTGGCGAAGGACCACAGGGACTGGGCGAACGGGATGTCGTCCAGGTCGTGTCCGGCCTTGAAACCGTGCGTCAGCGCGTACCAGAGACCGACAGCGGCGACGAACGGCACCAGGGACGGCACGACATAGCCCGGCAGGCGCTTCAGGATGCCTTCCTGGTGGGCCATGCCGAGGATCCAGCACGCTCCGAACGTGCTGAAGTCGGTGACCGCCGAGTCGATCCGCACGCTCGGGATGTGCACCCATCCGAACTCCAGGGCCGCGGCCAGCGCGATGGGCGACAGGATCGTCGACCAGGGCAGGGCCCGCAGCGCCTTGAGGATGAACGGCGACAGGAGTACGTACCAGAGGTAGGCGCGGATGTACCAGAGCGGTCCCGCGAGTTCCGCGGCCCAGTCCTCGCCGATGATGTGGTGGAAGCCGGGCAGGCCGTCGGCGTAGGGCGGGTCGCTCAGCGGGACGATCCAGTAGGTGAGGTGGAGCCACCACCAGCCGGGGTGCCCTTCGGAGTTCGGTCCCCAGCCCTGGAGCACCATGCCGGTGACGCCGATCGCGCCGAGCAGCCACAGCGGCGGCAGCAGACGGCGCATCCGGCTTCGTACGACCTGGGCGGCCGGGCGCTTGAGGGAGCGGGCCATGAGGTTGCCGGCGAGCGCGAACATCACGCCCATCGACGGGAAGACCACCGGGAGCCAGGACCAGCCCATCAGGTGGTAGAAGACCACCCGGAACAGGGCCACCGCGCGCAGGAAGTCGAAGTAGCGGTCCCGGACGGGTCCCCGCTTCGGCGGGGCGTCGGCGGCGGGAGCGGGCGCCTCGGGCGGTGCTGAGGCCGTGTCCGTGAACAGGGTGCCGTTCGTGGCCCGTCCCGGGTGCGCCGGGGACGGCGTCAGGTCCAGCGTGGGACCGCCGGCGCTCGGCGGCCACGGGGACTGCGGGGGCGGGGCGGCGCTCATCGGATGGACTCCCGTTCCTCGTGCGCGACGCGTCGGCGCTGGGTCGGCACACCCCCGGGGGTGGCCACCTGTCCGCTGCGGCGAAGTTTCTGCCAGCGCAGCCGGCCGCCGGTGAGCGCGGTGATCCAGGACTGCAGCAGCACGACGTACATGAGCTGGCGGTAGAGGATCTGCTGCAACGGCATGGAGATGAGCGGTGTGAGGCGCTCGCGGTCCAGCGTGAAGGCGTACGCCGCGCACACCGCCTGGATGGCCAGGACGCCCAGCCAGGCCAGGATCGTCTTCTCGGTCGGGCCGAAGACGACCCCGTAGAGAAGGAAGATGTCGATCAGCGGTGCGAGGAGCGGGGCCAGGACCATGAACAGGGACACCAGCGGCAGGCCCACGCGGCCGAAGCGGCCCGAGGGGCCCTTCTCCACGATCGCGCGGCGGTGCTTCCAGATCGCCTGCATGGTGCCGTAGGACCAGCGGTAGCGCTGGGACCACAGCTGCTGCACCGACTCCGGGGCCTCGGTCCAGGCCCGCGCCTTCTCGGCGTAGACGACCCGCCAGCCGTCGCGGTGCATCGCCATCGTGATGTCGGTGTCCTCGGCGAGCGTGTCGTCGCTCATCCCGCCGACCCGCTCAAGGGCCGAGCGCCGGAACGCGCCGACCGCGCCGGGGATGGTCGGCATGCAGCGCAGCAGGTCGTACATGCGGCGGTCGAGGTTGAAGCCCATCACGTACTCGATGTGCTGCCAGGCGCCGATGAGGGTGTCGCGGTTGCCGACCTTCGCGTTGCCCGCGACCGCGCCGACGCGCGGGTCGCCGAAGGGCTGGACGAGTTCGCGGACGGTGGCCGGTTCGAAGACCGTGTCGCCGTCCATCATCACGATGATGTCGTGACCGGCGTTGGCCAGACCGCGGTTGAGGGCGGCGGGCTTGCCCGCGTTGAGCTGGCGCACCACCCGCACATTGGGCAGCCCCAGCGCCTCGACGATCCGCGCGGTGCCGTCACTTGAGCCGTCGTCGACGACGATCACCTCGACGGGATGCTCGCTCTCCATCAGTGAACGCACGGTGTTCTCGATGCACTTGGCCTCGTTGTACGCCGGCACGAGCACCGTCACCGGTTCGGTGATCGGCGGCCCCCAGCCGAAGTCCCTGCGCCGCACCCGGCGGGCGTGCGCGGCCGACAGCAGCAGCATCAGCGCGAAGCGGCCGATGACCAGGGTGCCGATCACCGAGAGGCCGACCACCATCACCCCGGTGATGCCGTCGGAGGCTCCGACCAGGAAGATCCACGCCTTGCCCTTCCACAGCTCGACGCCGGTGACCGGGGTCGAGGCGCTGGGCGCGTCGAGGGCCTCGGTGAGGTTGTCGAACTCGTACCCCTTCTTCTGCATCTGGGGCAGGAACTGGTCCAGGGCCTGGACCGTCTGGTGCCGGTCGCCGCCGGAGTCGTGCATCAGGACGATGGCGCCCTTGCCGCCCTTGGGGGTGGCGTTGCGGATGATCTGCTCCACGCCGGGCTTGCGCCAGTCCTCGCTGTCGGTGTTGTTGACGACGGTGAGGTAGCCCTTGGTGCCGATGTACTGCGTGACCGGCCAGGACTTGTTGTCCATGGCGTCGGCGAAGGACGAGTACGGCGGCCGGAAGATCGAGCTGCGGATGCCGGCCGCGCCCGCGAGCGCCAGCTGGTTCTGGGAAAGCTCCCAGTCGATTCGTTTCTTCGACTGGTAGGAGAGGTCGGGGTGGTTGAAGGTGTGCAGGCCGACCTCGTGCCCCTCGGCGATCATCCGCCGGACCAGCCCCGGGTAGCGGGAGGTCATGGTGCCGGTGACGAAGAAGACCGCGTGGGCGTGGTGCTTCTTCAGCACGTCCAGGACCTTGGGGGTCCACGTCGGGTCCGGGCCGTCGTCGAAGGTGAGGACCATCCGGTGGTCGGGCACGTTCAGGCTGGTGGCGCGGCCGCTGCGGGTGTCGATGACCGGGCCGCCGTCGAGGATCTTCTGCGGCACCTTGTCGGTGGAGGCCCCGGGCTGGACGCGGTGGTCGGCGAGGATCTCGCTGTGCACGTAGCCGCGCAGCATGAGCATCGCGACGAGCGCGACCAGGAGGAGGGTGGGCAGCAGCAGGCGCATGGGCAGGCGGCGGCGCGGGGAGTCGTCCGGGGGCGCGGCCCCTTGACGGCGGGTGCGGGATGCCATCAGAGGATGTGCTCCGGGGACGGGTTGTGGTTCGCGGGACCGGACGGGTCCACGGCGATCGGGCTGGGCTCGCTGGGACCGTCGGCGACCGGACCGCCGGGGCCGCCGCCCGCCGTGGACGGGCTGGGATCGGGCGAGGTGGTGGCCGGACCGCTGGGGTCGGGCGAGGTGCTGACCGACGGGTCGACCACCGGGTCCGAGGAGACGGGGGTGCTCGGTCCAGTGCCCGGGTCGGTCGTTGTCTTGGTCGCCGTCGGCCCCGGGTCGGCGGAGGTGCCGGGGCGGGTGCCGTTCCCGCTGGGGCCGGTGCCGGTGGCGCTACCGCTGGAACCCGGCGTCGGGACGATGCCGTTGCCGGCGGTCGGGGTCGTGCCGGGTACGACGCCGGTGGTGCCGGAGGGTATGGACGACAGCGTGGGCTGCGGCGAGGTGTCGACCTCGCCGGCCGGCTGGTCGTCCTTCTGACCCGGCACGGGCAGCCAGGGCGCGTCCGAACTGCCGGACAGCAGGGTGACGACGATGACGACGGCGTACACCGCGCAGGCGAGGCCGACGGCTATGCCGAGGCGGCGGAACCGGCGGCTGCGGCGGCCGGACTCGTCGACGAAGACCGGCCCGTCGGACCCGTCCGCGCCGGCGGCCGGCGAGCCGTCGGCCTCTTTCAGACGCTGCCCCTGCTGGAGCGCGACGGCGTCGAGCTGGACGGTCACCTCGTGCGGGTCATGGGCGTGGTCGGCGTCGGCCGAACTCCCCCAGGGATCCCGGAGAGCAGGCGGATTATCAGCCTCCGGATGACCGCTCGTGGCTGAAATCAGGCCTGCCTCACGAGCCTCCGCGGGCGCCTTCGCCGGCTCGGATCCATCGGCCCCGGCGAGGCCCGCGCCCCGCCCTCCGCTTCTCCCTGTCCGGGAGATCACCTCAGGGAGATCCGAGAACGTCGTCTCGGGGAACTCCTGGGTGGTACCTGCTGGTTGAGACCCGACGCGGGACCCTGATGCAGAATCGGGCCACTCCGGTTGGGTGTCTTCTCGCCACTTCTTCACGCGCACACTCATCCCCCCACGGGACTGTTCCGGGTGCGCCTACGACTCGAGCACCCGTCGACCGAACCAGGCCCCCACCCGGTCCGAGCGCCCCCTTTAGCACACGGTGCTCAGGCGAAGAATGTAGCGCACACGCGGGTCCTGTGTTCGCAATGTGTCAATTGTGGGTCCGAACAGTGTACGAATCCGTGGCCGGAATCCATCCATCATCTGGCTTACGCAGCCACCCCTCCGCCGCCGCGAGCTCGGCCGCGGCCCGCCGGAGCGCCGCAAATCCCGGATGCACCAGCCCCTTCCGCCACACCAGTGACACGAGTGACAAGGGAACGGGGTCGATCAAGGGACGCACCACCGTTCGAGGCATGGCCGGAAAATCCACCACGGCCAGGACCGGATTCCGCATCTTGGCCATGATCCGCTCGAACTCCTCGTCCCCGACCGCGAGGGGCACCGGTGGCGCGATCTGTATGCTCCGCCCCTCGAAGAGCCGGCGCGCGAGATCGGTCCACTCCGGCGTACGGGGGTTGCCCGCGCCGGCGTACACGGTCTCGCCCGCCAGCTCGGCCAGCGGCACCTCCGCCAGGGGCGCGAGCCGGTGGTCCTCGGGCAGCACGACGGCCATCGGCTCGTACCGCACGGGCTGCTGCTCCAACTGCGCCCGCAGCACCGGGTCGAGCCCCGCGAACCGCCCGAAGGACGCGTCGAGCCGCCCGGCGAGCAGCTCACCGGCCGCACCCGTCAGACCGCTCTCGAAGCGGGCCATCAGCTCGTGCTCGGGGGCGAGTTCACGGGCCCGGTGCAGCACCCGGCGCCCGGTGACCAGACCCGGGGAGTTCAGGTCGACCAGCAGCGGCCGGGCCTCCCCGAACGCGGCGAGCAGCTCGTCCTGCGCCTCAAGGACCCGCCGCGCGTACGGCAGCAGCCGCTCACCGTCGGCCGTCAGCGTCACCTGCCGGGTGGTCCGTACGAACAGGTCGGTCCCCAGCTCCCGCTCCAGCCGCCGCACATCCCGGCTCAGCGCCTGCTGGGCGATGAAGAGCCGGACCGCGGCCCGCGTGAAGTGCAGTTCCTCGGCGACGGCGACGAAGGCCCGCAGCAGGCGGGTGTCCAGGTGAGCGGCCATCCGGCGAACCTACAACCGCCCCGACTCACAACGAAAGCGCGTGAATCGGCCGCAACAAGGTGTTGGACCCGGCGCCGGGGCGGGGACGACGGTGATGCCCATGCCGCACCAGACTCCACCACCGCCGTGGGACGCCCCCAACCCCTCCGACCCCCGCAAGATCCTCTGCACGGTCACCGCCGACGCCCTGGTCGCCGTCGACTTCGGCCCCCGCTTCGGCAACCGCGACCGCACCCGCCCGCCCGGCCCCTACCGCCGTCTCTTCGCCGTCCCCGGCGCCCGCGCCTTCACCCTCGGTAACCTCCTGGCCCGCCTCCCGATGGGCATGTTCGGCATCAGCGCGGTGGTGATGATCGCCGGCTCCCGCGGCTCGTACGCCCTCGCCGGTGCCGTCACCGCGACGGGCCTGGCCGCCACGGCCGTCGTCGCCCCGTGGACCGCGCGGCTCGTCGACCGGTACGGCCAGGCCCGGATCGCCGTACCCGCCACGGCGATCGCCGCACTCGGCTCCCTCGCACTCCTGCTGTGCGTGCACTACGAGGCTCCCGCCTGGACCCTCTTCGCCTCCTACGCCGCCACCGCGACGACCCCGAACACCGGCGGCATGTCCCGCGCCCGCTGGGCCCATCTGCTCAAGGGCGACGACAAGGCCCTGCACACCTCGAACTCCTTCGAGCAGGCCGCCGACGAGCTGTGCTTCATGCTCGGCCCGGTCCTCGCGGCCTTCCTCTGCTCGGCGTTCTTCCCGGAGGCGGGCACGCTGGTCGGGGCGGTGCTGCTGCTGACGGGCGTGCTGCTGTTCGCCGCGCAACGGTCGACGGAACCGCCGGTGCACGCGCGCGTGCTGACCGGCTCGCCGCTCCGGGCTCCTGGAATACCACCGCTGCTCGCCGGCTGTCTCGCCATGGGCGCGGTGTTCGGCTCGATGGAGGTCGTCACGATCGCCTTCGCGGACGACCGGGGCCACCGGGCGGCGGCGGGCGTGATCCTCGCCCTGCAGGCGGCGGGTTCGTGCGCGGCGGGCCTGCTGTTCGGGGCCCTGCGGCCGACGGGCCCCGCGGAACACCGCCTTCCCTGGTGCGTGGCGGCGATGACGGCCCTCCTCACGCTCCCGCTCCTCGCGGCCGCCCGCACGGACTCGCTCCCGCTGCTGGCCCTCGCGCTCCTGATCTCCGGCATGGCGACGGCACCGACGATGATCACCACCATGACACTGGTCCAACAGCGCACCCCCGAAGGCCACTTGAACGAGGGCATGACCCTCGCGGTGACGGGTCTCCTGGCGGGCATCGCGTGCGGCTCGGCGATCGGCGGCTGGACGGTGGAGCGCGTATCGCCGACGGCGGGTTTCGGAGTACCGGTGACGGCGGCGGCGACGGCATTGATGATCTGCCTGGCGTGGCGGACTTCCGTCGCCACCGAGCGGGCATAACGACAGGCATGACAAAGGTCCCGCCACTCGAAAGTGACGGGACCTCTGAAAACATGGGATGAGTGGAGATGGCGGGAATCGAACCCGCGTCCACCGGTGCAGAATCAGGGCTTCTCCGTGTGCAGTTCGCTGTGATTTTCTCGGCCCCGGTGATCACGCGAACAAGTCGCCGACGGGCCCAGTCACTGTTTGATTTCCCATCGAACCCCGTGACCGGGCTCGATGGTTTAGTTCCCTAGATTATGCCAGGAACCGGGTCGGGAACACTCCCGGGCTGACACCCTTTTAGGGTCCTTCAGTCGCTGTTATTAGGCAGCGAGGGCGAAGGACTGGGAATCGCTCTTGGAATTGGCGATTATTGGTTGCGACATATGGTTAACGAGATCATTGTCGCTTCCTCGACACGCTTCCCCTGCTTCGACAGCCGCTGTCGAAACCGATCATCCCCATGTTGTTTTTTCAAGTCCCTCCGAAGAGGGGGTCGCACCCGCTGTGGGGTGCAGTTGCCATCGTACGTGACCAACGCACACCGATGCCACCGTATTCCGGGCGGACACCAGGGGGCCTCCCTGGGGCCTTCCGGCGGCTACTCGCCCCGCTGCCGCCGCTTCGCCGCCGCGATCGCCCGGTCCGACTCCCGCCGGTCCTGCTTCTCGCGCAGGGTCTGGCGCTTGTCCCACTCCTTCTTGCCGCGCGCGAGCGCGATCTCGGCCTTCGCGCGGCCGTCCTTGAAGTACAGGGCGAGGGGCACGATCGTGTGGCCCGTCTCCTCCGACTTGGACGCCAGCTTGTCGATCTCCTCGCGGTGCAGGAGCAGCTTGCGCTTGCGGCGGACCGTGTGGTTGGTCCAGGTGCCCTGGCTGTACTCCGGGATGTGGGCGTTGTGCAGCCAGGCCTCGTTGCCGTCGATCTGGACGAAGCCGTCGGTCAGGGAGGCGCGCCCCTGGCGCAGCGACTTCACCTCGGTGCCGGTCAGGACGAGCCCGGCCTCGTAGGTGTCGATGATCGCGTAGTCGTGCCGGGCCTTCTTGTTCTGCGCGACGATCTTGCGCTTGCCGTCCTTGGCCTTCGCGGGCCCTCCGCCCTGCTTGGGCTGGGACTCCTTGGGTACGTACATTCCCTTGCTCATAGTGCCGTCCATTTTCGCACTACGGAGGGGTCGGAGGGAAAGCCGATTACGAAGCGTCCCCGAGGCCGCTCAGAACGGTCTCGGCCCGCTCGA
This sequence comes from Streptomyces sp. NPDC001002, assembly GCF_053599215.1. Classification (NCBI taxonomy): domain Bacteria; kingdom Bacillati; phylum Actinomycetota; class Actinomycetes; order Kitasatosporales; family Streptomycetaceae; genus Streptomyces; species Streptomyces sp. NPDC001002. The sequence goes on from NZ_JBSFLV010000028.1 coordinate 56,443, forward strand.
CGGCCGCCTGCCCCTGGGCGGTGACATCCAGGTCGGGGGTGATGCCGAGGCCGTCGACGGTGTGGCCGGAGGGGGTGCGGTAGTGACCGACGGTCAGTTCCGCGACGCCGCCGCCGGGCAGCTTGCTCGGCATCTGGACCGAGCCCTTGCCGAAGGTGCGGCTGCCGACGACCACCGCGCGACCGCGGTCCTGCAGTGCGCCGGTGAGCAGTTCGGCCGCGCTCATGGTGCCGCCGTCGACGAGCGCGACCAGGGGTCTGGTGGTGTCGCCGCCGGGATCGGCGTGCAGGGCGCGCTGCTCGCCGTCCACGTCGTACGTGGCGACGAGGCCGCCGTCGAGGAAGGCGGAGGCGGTGGTGACGGCCTCGGTGACCAGGCCGCCGGAGTTGCCGCGCAGGTCGAGGATGACGCCGGCGTCGGCCGGGGCCTGCTGGACGGCGGCGCGGACGACGTCACCGGAGCCCTTGGTGAAGGCGGCGATCCTGATGACGGTGATCCCGCCGGCCAGGCGCTCCACGGTGACCGAGTCGGTGGACAGCTTGGCGCGGCGCAGCGTCTCGCTCCACGCGTGCGTGCCGCGCTCCAGACCCAGCTTCACCGCCGTACCGGCGGCCGCGTCCGTGGCGTCGCCGCGCAGTAAGGAGACGACCTCGGTGACCGGGCGCCCGTCGACGTGCGCCCCGTCGACACTGCGCAGCCGGTCGCCCTTGCGGATCCCGGCGGCGGCCGCGGGCGACCCGGACTGCACCTTGGTCACCTCGATCCGCCCGTCCCGCTCCCGGCGGGCCCAGAGACCGACGCCGGTGTACTGCCCGTCGAGGGCCTCCTCGAACTCCTCGTACTCCCCCTCGGAGTACACGGCCCCCCACCGGTCCCCACTGCGGCTGACGGCCCGCTCGGCGGCCTCCATGGGTGACTTGCCGTCAGCCATGGCATCGGCGGCGGCCTTGGCGACATCCTCATGGCGACTGGCCGGCGTGGCCGAACGACCCTGCCCGGCAGCGGACTTCCGCTCCCCCTCGGGCAACGACCCGGTCGCCGCCCCGGCCACCAGCACACTCGCGAACACCAATGTCAGGGCGGCCCCGCGGCGCCTGCGGCGGGGCTGACAGAACAGGTCTCGACCTGACATGCCGGTGAGTCTAGGACAACGCGAAGAGCCGTACGGGCGGTTGACCGTACGGCCCTCGTGGCATGCGTCACCGAGGTACCCGAGGCAGGACACCGCGAAATCATACGGAAGTGATCAGACGTACGAGCATTCGCTCGTTGGCATGAAGAGCACAAGATGTGGGCCCAAGCGTTCGAGTGTCGCGCATACGGTCTGTGCTGGAAATCAGGTCGTCGGAGGTGGCATACGGCCGGTGGTCCGGCGGGAGGTGTCGACGTGGTTGCGGGGCAAGGGGCTGATCAGGCCGGACGCGCCCGGTTCACATTTCGCCTGCGGGTGTCATCCGGCGCTCGACGGTCACTGCTCGCCGAGTGGGGACGCTGCCGGTGGGTGTGGAACGAGTGCGTCGCCCGTGCCAAGCGGGCTTGGGACGAAGGGGAGATGTGCGGCCCGGCCCGTCTGGACAAGATGCTGACCGAGAGCCGCGGGGTCATGCCCTGGCTGGCCGAGGGGGCATCGGTGCCACAGCAGCAGGTCATCCGAGACTTCGGCACGGCTCGCGCGAAAGCGCTGAAGGACATCAAGGACCGCCTGCCTGTCGCCAGGCGAGCGGGAATGCCCGGCCACAAGAAGAAGCACGCGAGCGACCCGAGTCTGAACTACACGCGGCGCGGCTTTCGGTTGAAGGCCGGGAGACTGCATCTCGCGGGCGGTATCTCCCTGACTGTGGTGTGGTCGCGTGAACTGCCTGCCGAGCCTTCGTCGGTGCGGGTGTACCGGGACAGCATCGGACGCTGGTACGCCTCGTTCGTCGTCCCCTCCGAAGTCGAACCGCTCCCCGAGACCGGCCGGGTGCTGGGGGTGGACTGGGGCGTGCGGGAGACCGCGACAACCACCAGCGACAGCCACGATCTACCCCACGCCGAGCACGGCAGGATGGCGCAGGCCAAGCTGTCCCGCTACGACCGGATGGTGGCTCGCCGCCGGCCGAAGAAGGGCCGCACCGCCTCGAAAGGCTTCCGGGAGGCGAAGAGGTGGCGAGCGAAGTCCTACCGGAAGATCGCCCGGCAACGACAGGACGCCGCCCGCAAGTGGGCCAAGAAGGTCGTCAGGGACCATGACGCCATCGCGGTGGAGGACTTCCGGCCGAAGTTCCTCGCCAAGACGTCGATGGCGCGCAAGGCGGCGGACGCCGCGATCGGTGCGACCAAACAGGCCCTGATCGAGATGGGCCGCAAGCATGCGCGGGACGTACGCCTGGTGCACCCCGCGCACACCACCGTGGACTGCGGAAGGTGCGGCGCGAGAACCAAGCATGCCCTCCCGCTGTCCCAACGCACCTACACGTGCACCGCGTGCGGGCTCGTGTCCCCCAGGGACAAGAACTCCGCGCGCGTGATGCTCCTCCGGGCAGGTCTGAACCCGGCCGGCGCCGAAGGCACAAGACCTCCTGGAGCGCCGCTCCAGGAGGCTGCCCGAGCCGGGAATCCCCTCCCTCGGGAGAGGGGAGCGGTCAAACCTTCAGGTACTTGCGCAGCGCGAAGAACGCCGCCAGCGCCGGCATCAGCAGGCTCGTGGCGAGGATGAGGGGGAGTTTTGTGAGGACCGCGTCCCAGCCGATGAAGTTGATGAGGTTCAGCTTCTCGGAGAGGGCCAGGCCGTGGTCGATGATGAAGTACCGGGCGACCACCAGGAATCCACAGGCGACCGAGCCGCCGATGAGGCCGGCGACCGCGGCCTCCATGATGAACGGGGCCTGGATGTAGAAGCCGGAGGCGCCGACCAGGCGCATGATGCCGGTTTCGCGCCGACGGCTGAACGCGGAGACGCGCACCGTGTTGACGATCAGCATCAGGGCGACGACGAGCATCAGGGCCATCACCGCGCGGGCGGCCCAGTTCATGCCGTTGAGGAGCCCGAAGAGGTTGTCCAGGATGCCCTTCTGGTCCTGCACGGACTGCACGCCGTCACGCCCGTCGAAGGCGGTCGCGATGACCTGGTACTTCTCGGGGTCCTTCAGCTTGATGCGGTACGACTCCTGCATCTGGTCCGGCGTCAGGGAGCTGGCCAGCGGCGAGTCGCCGAACTGCTGCTTGTAGTGCTTGTACGCCTCGTCCTGCGACTCGTACGTCACCTTCTGGACGACCGTGGTCATCTTGTCCAGGTCGGAGAGGATGTCCTTCTTCTGGTCGTCGGTCACCGCGCCCTTGGCGCAGTTGGGGTCCGACTCGGCGTCGCTCTTGTTGCAGAGGAAGACCGAGACGTTGACCTTGTCGTACCAGTAGCCCTTCATCGTGCTGACCTGGTCGCTCATCAGGAGCGACCCGCCGAACAGGGCGAGCGACAGGGCGACGGAGACGATGACGGCGAACGTCATGGTCAGGTTGCGGCGGAGACCGACACCGATCTCGGAGAGTACGAACTGGGCGCGCATGGCGTCTTCTTCAGGCCTTTCCGTGGACGGTCGCGGTCAGTGCTGGTAGCCGTAGACGCCGCGTGCCTGGTCTCGGACGAGGCGGCCCTGCTCCAGCTCGATGACGCGCTTGCGCATCTGGTCCACGATGTTCTGGTCGTGCGTGGCCATGAGCACGGTCGTGCCCGTCCGGTTGATCCGGTCGAGCAGCTTCATGATGCCGACCGAGGTCTGCGGGTCGAGGTTTCCGGTCGGCTCGTCGGCGATCAGCAGCTTGGGCCGGTTGACGAACGCGCGCGCGATGGCCACGCGCTGCTGCTCACCACCGGACAGCTCGCCGGGCATCCGGTCTTCCTTGCCGCCGAGCCCGACGAGGTCGAGCACCTGCGGCACGGACTTGCGGATCTCGCCCTTGGACTTGCCGATGACCTCCTGCGCGAAGGCCACGTTCTCGGCGACCGTCTTGTTCGGCAGCAGCCGGAAGTCCTGGAACACCGTCCCCAGCTGGCGCCGCATCTGCGGCACCTTCCAGTTGGACAGCCGCGCGAGGTCCTTGCCCAGAACGTGCACCTGGCCGTGGCTGGTCCGCTCCTCCCGGAGCACCAGCCGCAGGAAGGTGGACTTTCCGGAGCCCGAGGACCCCACAAGAAACACGAACTCGCCCTTCTCCACTTCCAGGGACACATCCCTGAGTGCGGGGCGGGTCTGCTTGGGGTAGACCTTGGAGACGTTGTCGAATCGGATCACGGGTGCACCACGGGTCGCCGGGGGTAGATGAGCGTGACCATACGCGAGTCGGGAGTGCGAGCGCAGGCGCGGGAGTGGGTTGCGTATCGGATGTGCCCATATGTGCCCGCCGGCCGGGGTGTGGGGCTGTGACGCGACCCCCGCGCGCCCTTCGAAGGAACCTGGCAGAGTAGGAAGAGGGAACGTTCGCGGACCGGCGAGCGTTCTCCACTTGGAACCATTGGGCAAGGAGGGCGCGCATGACGTACGACCGGCTGGTGTGCGCGAACTGCGCGTCGCCCGTGAGTGAGGGCCGGTGCCATGTGTGCCGTGCCAACCGCGAGCGGCTGCAGCAGGAGAACTTCTTCGCGGGACTGAACCCCATGGCGCTGATCGCACTGCTGGCGGTGCTGATAGCGGCACTGGCTCTGGTGGCGCACCAGACCGCGTAGCGCGGGTCCTCAGACACCCCGAGGGGCCCGGAGCGACACACTCGCTCCGGGCCCCTCGTCGTACGTCGTCACACACGCTGCGTGAGCGCGTGACTACCGTCAGGCAGCAGCGCCGCCCCGGCCGCCCGCGAGGCGCGGCAGGAAGCGGAAGCCGATACCGCCGGCGATCATCGTCGCGGCGCCGATCAGCAGGAACGCGGTCTGGCCGGCACCGGTCTCGGCGAGCTCGTCGCCGCCGCCCTGGGCCGTGGTGTCCGAGCCCGTGTCGGTGAGAGCGGAGGAGCCCTCCTCCTGCACGGAGGCGTCGGAGCCGCCGTTGGGGTCGGCGTTGTTGCCGCCGCTCCCGGTGCCGCTGCTCTCGGTGGGCGTGGCGGTCGGGTCGTCCGTCGGGTCCTCGGTGGGCTCCGTCGGCTCCTGGGTGGGCTCGGTCGGGTCGTCCGTGGTCGGCGGGTCCGTCGGCACCTCGGTGGTCGGCGGGTCCGTGGGCTCTTCCGGAGTGGTCGGCGGGTCCGTGGGCAGCTCGGTCGCCGGCGGCGTGGTCTCGTCGTCCAGGCCGGCGTCAACGGTCACATTGGCTCCGTTGCCGTCCACGCTCGCGGTGATGTCCAGCGCGGAAGCGGCACCGGCGGCGGTCAGCGAGGCACCGGCGGCGATCACCGCGCCCGCGGCTATCCGTGCGACACGGATCCGCGTCTTCTTCGTCATATGCTTGCTACCCCCAGTAGCTGATCGTCGGTGAGGCAGCGCCCGGGGCCGTGATCTACGGGAGTGGCTCAACTGAGGCCCCCCGGTTCACATGCGCCCCGGAGATACGCATGCCACCCTGCACCCTTCCCATTTTTCAAAGCAACGTCAAGGCCGTTGCGAGCGCAATGTCCAACTACGGGCTCTATGCGATGGGTTGGCGCCTGTGAGTGTGATGTAAAACCCAGACATAAAGCAACTGCCGCCCTTGGGGCGGCAGTTGCTCGGGCGTTACCTAGTCGACAAAACTACTTCTCCTGCTGCTTGCGCCAGCGAATTCCGGCCTCCAGGAACCCGTCGATCTCGCCGTTGAAAACGGCCTCCGGGTTGCCGACCTCGAAGTCCGTGCGCAGGTCCTTGACCATCTGGTACGGGTGCAGCACGTACGACCGCATCTGGTTGCCCCACGAGTTGCCGCCGTCGCCCTTGAGGGCGTCCATCCGGGCCTGCTCCTCCTGGCGGCGGCGCTCAAGGAGCTTGGCCTGGAGGACGTTCATCGCGCTGGCCTTGTTCTGGATCTGCGAGCGCTCGTTCTGGCAGGAGACCACGATGCCGGTGGGGAGGTGGGTGAGGCGGACCGCGGAGTCGGTCGTGTTGACGCCCTGGCCGCCGGGGCCGGAGGAGCGGTACACGTCCACACGCAGCTCGGACTCGTCGATCTCGATGTGGTCGGTCTGCTCGACCACGGGGAGGATCTCGACGCCCGCGAAGGAGGTCTGGCGGCGGCCCTGGTTGTCGAAGGGCGAGATGCGCACCAGGCGGTGGGTGCCCTGCTCGACGGAGAGCGTGCCGTAGGCGTAGGGGACGTGCACGGCGAAGGTGGTCGACTTGATGCCGGCCTCTTCCGCGTACGAGGTCTCGTAGAGCTCCGTCTTGTAGCCGTGCCGCTCGGCCCAGCGCAGGTACATGCGCTGGAGCTTCTCGGCGAAGTCGGAGGCGTCGACGCCACCGGCCTCGGCGCGGATGGTGACGACGGCCTCGCGGGAGTCGTACTCGCCGGAGAGGAGCGTACGGACCTCCATCTCGTCCAGCGCCTTCTTGACGGAGGTGAGCTCGCTCTCGGCCTCGGCGCGGGTGTCCGGGTCGTCCTCCTCGTCGGCCATCTCGAAGAGCACCGAGAGGTCGTCGATCCGGCCGCGCAGTGCCTCGGCCTTGCGGATCTCGGCCTGGAGGTGGCTCAGCTTGCTGGTGACCTTCTGGGCCTCCTCCGGGTCGTCCCACAGGGACGGCGCGGCCGCCTGCTCCTCCAGCACGGCGACATCTGCCCTCAGCTTGTCGAGGTCCAGGACGGCCTCGATCGACTCCATGGTCGAGGAGAGGGACTTGAGCTCTTCGGATACATCGACGACTGCCACGTCCCCAGCCTAACGGCTGGCGCAAGCAGGGTCGGTCGTGAGGTTCCTCTGGTGGGTGACCGGCGCTTATGTGCCGTAGACCTGGGGGCTGCCGCCCCCAGACCCCCGCTTCGGCCTGGACGGCCTCGTCCTCAAATGCCGGACGGGCTGGATTACGGCGACGCCGGTGACGATGTCCTGGTGTCCTGGGGGGTCGCCCCCGCGTCGTCCCCCGACGTCGCCCACCACGTGCCCGCGCCCACCGCCGCGACCAGGACCACCGTGCCCGCGCTCAGGGCGATCCGGCGGCGGCGGGCGATGGCCTTGTGGCGGGCGGAGCCGGGGCGGCGGGCGCCTGCGGGGCGGGGGACGCGGGCCGTGCCGCGGGCGCCGCCGGCGAGTTCGTCGGGGGCGGGGACGCGCATCGACGTATGGGTGTCGCGGTTGGAGTCGGTGGGCTTGGCGCCGGGGACCAGGGGGACCGCGCCGCGGCGGCGGACCGGCTCGCCCGAGGGGGCGGGGTGCTCGGCGCCGGCCGGGTCCGGTTCGTCCTCGGGCTCCAGGTCGGGCTCGTCGACGTCCAGTGGGGGCATTCCGGCGAGCATCGGTAGCAACTCGCGCAGGCGAGCGGCCAGTTCGGAGGCGCGCAGCCGGGAGGCGGGGGCCTTGGCGAGGCACTGGACGAGGAGTTGCCAGAGTTCGTCGGGGATGCCGGGGAGGGGGGCGACCGTCTCCGTGACGTGGCGGCGCAGCACCGCGCCGGGGTGGCCGCCGCCGAAGGGGGTGAAGCCCGCGAGGAGTTCGTAGAGGACCGTGGCCAGGGCGTAGATGTCGACGGCCGCGCGGGGCGGGAGGCCCTCGACGATCTCGGGGGCCAGGTAGTCCGGCGTGCCGATGATCTTCGTGGCGCGGGTGCGGCGCGGCGAGTCGATGAGTTTCGCCACTCCGAAGTCGGTCAGGAGGGCGGGGTGCGCGCCGCCGGGGCCGAGCGGGCCCTGCATGTCCAGGAGGATGTTCTCCGGCTTGACGTCCCGGTGCACGATTCCGGCCGCGTGCGCGGCGGCGAGCCCGTCGGCTACGTCGGCCACGATCGCGACCGCCGCCTCCGGTGCCAGGCGCCGGTCGCGGTCCAGGCGGGTGCGCAGGTCGGTGCCGCGGACCAGGTCCATGACCAGCGCGAGGTCGTTGCCGTCGACGACCAGGTCGCGGACGGAGACGACGTTCGGGTGGTCGAGGCCGAGCAGGGCCGTGCGCTCCTGCACGAAGCGGCCGACGAGTTCCTGGTCGGACGCGAGATCCTCGCGCAGCAGCTTCACGGCGACGGGTCCCTCGGGTCCCTCGCCCAGCCACACCGTGCCGGCGCTGCCCCGCCCCAGGATCTGGTTCGCGGTGTACCGGCTGCCGATCTTCCGTGCCAAGACTGCTCCTACCGACGCGTGTTGTCGCTAAAACTACGCGTCCGAGGGGTCAACCTTCACTGCGGAGGCGGAAATCACCCGCCAGATGTCGACAAGTCACCAACCCTGCCGTCGGTTCGTCCAGTTCGACTGATTCGCTCGCTTGATTCGGCTGGTTCGCGCGCCTAGTTGGTCGAGGACCCGCCGAGGTCCCCGATCCAGCCCGTCACCGTGTTGAACCAGTCGCTCAGCTGCGCCCAGTAGCCCTTGCCGGTGCCGATCCAGTCCTGCAGCGGGCTCAGTTCCCAGATCAGCCAGCTCGCGACGAACAGGATGACGATCGTGAACAGGCATCCCTTCAGGCAGCCGAGGCCGGGGATCTTCATCGGGTTGGAGCTGCGCTGCCGCGGCTCCCGGGGCTCGCGCTGGGGCTGCTGCGGCGGCGGGGCGTAGCGCTGGGGCTGCGGCTGCTGAGGGCGCTGCTGCTGTCGCTGGGGCTGCTGGTGCTGCGGCGGGCCGTACTGCTGGGGCTGTTGCTGCTGCGGATAGCCGTAGCCGGGACCGGGTTGCTGCGGCTGGCGCTGCTGCTGGGGGCGCTGCCGCTGCGGCGGCTGCTGGTCCCGGGTGACCTGCCGCTGGGGGCGGCGGCGCAGCGGGTCCTCGTTCGGGTCGAGGTACTGGACCTGGGTCTGTTCGTTGCGGTCGCGGGCCGCGCGCAGCTGGTTCTGCCAGGGGTGCGGCTGCTCGGGCTGCTGCCCCTGCTGGCCGGGCTGCCCCGGTGGCACCGGCGGCAGGACCGCGGTCGGGTCGGCCGCGCCGGTGTTCGGCAGTACGGCGGTGGGGTCGGCGGCGCCGGCCGGGCCGGGTGCGCCGGTGTGCGGCAGGTAGCTGGTCGCCGCGTTCGGGTCGTACATGCCCTGACCGTGCTGGAGGACCTGGGTCGGGTCGGCCGAGCCGGGGACCGCGGCGGGCATGGCGTCGGGGACCAGCAGCGCGCCCACGGAGTCGGCGGCGGCGATCTGCGCCGCGTTCGCGTGCACGCCGACGCCCTCGGCGACGACGCGGAGGGCGCGTGCGAGGTTCTCGGCGCTGGGGCGTTCGTCCGGGTTCTTGCGCAGGCAGCGCTCGATGACCGTCCACAGCGGGTCGGGGACCGTGGAGGGGCGGCGCGGCTCGGCGCTCAGGTGCTGGTGCAGCACCTCCAGGGCGGAGCCGCCGGAGAACGGCGGGCGGCCGGTGACCAGTTCGTAGATCAGGATGCCGGCGCCGTAGATGTCGACCGCGGAGGTCTGCGGGCGGCCCTCGGCGGACTCCGGCGCGATGTACGCGGGCGTGCCGACGAACTCGTGGGTGCGGGTGAGGCCCGGGGAGTCGGCCAGGCGGGCGATGCCGAAGTCGGTGAGCATCGGGTGCATCTGGCCGCCCTGGTGGGCGAGCAGGACGTTGGCCGGCTTCAGGTCGCGGTGGACCACTCCGTCGGCGTGGCTGGCGGCGAGCGCGTCGGCGATCTGGGCGGTCAGCAGGGAGGCGCCGACCGGCGAGAACGGGCCGTTCTCGCGCAGATAGCGGTGCAGGTCGGGGCCGTCGACGAGGTCCATGACCAGGGCCAGCAGATCGCCCTCGACGACCAGGTCGCGCACCCGGACGATGTTCGGGTGGGTCAGGCGCAGCAGGACGGAGCGCTCCCGCAGGAACCGCATCACGATGTCCGCGTCGCTCGCGAGCTCCTCCTTGAGGACCTTGATCGCGACGGTCTCGCCGGGCTGACCGGCCACGGCCGCCTCGGCGCCCGCGGTCTCTCGCTGGCGGGCTCGCCAGACGGTCCCCGTGGCGCCGCGTCCGAGCGGCTCCTCGAGGATGTACTTGCTGCCTACCGGCCGCACGTCATGCGCTCCCTGTTGATTGCCTACGTTCCGACCCACTGTAGTGCCGACACCCTCGGCACCGACTTCTCAACTTTCTGTGCGTCTTACGTACCGCTTGTCGTACATGTTCGAAGGAAAGACGCTCGACTCGGTCCCTCCGGTTGCCCGATCCGTGCGTGACCGATCTCAAGCGGTCCTCAGTGACGTACCGATCAGGCACTTTTGAGGGCAGAGCCGACCAATCAAGATCACTTCTGGCTGGACCGTGGGCGCGTTGTCAGTGGCAGGTGCGAGGATGCGTGGAGTACTGGCCGACGTGCTCGTGTGGGGTGGGGGGAAAAGTCCGCGCCCGCGCAGACCCGCGCAGAAGGGACCGCTGACGGCGATGCAGATCCGGCTGACCGTCGTAGACCCGCTGGGCCCGCCCGATCGGGTCCGGGGCCGCACCGCGAGCTGCGACGTGCTGGTCACCGCGCCCGCCGGCACGGCCCTTGCCGAGGTGGCGTCGGCGCTGTCGTCGGCGGTCTCCGGTGACGGTGGCGCGCCTCCTTCCGAGCGTGCCCGCGAGGGCGGCGGCCCGGTGGTGCTGTACGTGGGTGCGGAGCGCCTCGACGACAAGCGCTGCACCCTCGGCGAGCCCCCGCTGATCGACGGCGCGGTGCTGTCCCTGGGCGCCCCGGCCGAGCCCGAGCCGCACCCCGAGCTGGACGACGCCCCGACCCAACTGCACGTCATAGCGGGCCCGGACGCGGGCGGCGTCCACCTCCTGCACGGCGGCGAGATCCGCATCGGCCGCTCCGCCGACGCCGACGTCCCGCTCGACGACCCGGACGTCTCCCGCTTGCACTGCGCGGTCACGGTCGGCACGGACGGCCGCGTCTCGGTCGCCGACCTCGGTTCGACGAACGGCACGCTCCTCGACGGCACCCGCGTGAGCACCCGCCCCGTGCGGCTCGCCCCCGGCGCCCTGCTGCGCGTCGGCGAGTCCGCCCTGCGCCTCACCCCGGCCGGCGGCCCGGGCGCACGCGTCCCGACGGCCCCGGACGGCGAGGGGCACGTACGCGTGTCCTGCGACGGCGAGCGTCCGGAGGAGATCGGCTCCCCCGACCCCCTCCACGCACGCGTGGCCGACGGCGGCGAGACCTCCACCCCCTCACGGGGACTGCCCGCCCAGAGCCACGGCCCGGCCGACCCGCTCGTCCCCGGACAGGGCGGGGCGCCCAGGATCGAGAGCAGGGGGACGGCGGGCTCGTCGGGCGGCAGCGGTGACACGCACGCCGGCGTGTTCGGCGTCGGGGCGTGGACGGCGAGCGGGAACTCGGACGGTGACGGGACGGGGACGGTCGGGGCGGGAGCCGCTTCGGCGGAAAGCACACCCTCTTTTACGGGCACGTCTTCTGCCACGAATACCTCTTCTACGACCACTCACGACGTGGCGGCGCACGACGACCCGTCCGGCACGCGCACGCGTGACGGCATCGAGGGCGTCGGCGCCCGCAAGCGCGGCGGCATCGCCGGTTGGGCGCGGCGGCTGACCGGCGGGCGCGGGGAGCACTCCGCGGCCGGCCAGGACGTGTACGACACGGACGAGACCGACGACACGGAGGCCGGCGCCGACCTGACCGCGGGCTCCGCGTCGACCGCCGGCCGTGCCCAGGCTCCGGAGACCTGGCCGGACCTCGCGGCCCTGCTGCTGACGGCGCTCGGCCCGGGACCACGCCTGTGGGAGCGCGAGCCGGGACACCGCGAGGCGCTCACCGTGCGCCTCGGCACGGCGGACCGCACGGCGCCCGACGGTTCCGGTCTGTTGCCCGCCGTGCCGGTGACGGCGGATCTGCGGGAGGCCGGGGCCCTCGGCCTGGCGGGCCCCCGCACCCGGCTGTCCGGGCTGGCCCGCGCGGTCGTGGCCCAACTCGCCGCGCTGCACTCCCCCGAGGCGCTGGAGATCGTCCTGATCAGCGCGGACCGCGCCCGCCCCGCGGAGGACCGCAGCGCCGAGTGGTCCTGGCTCGGCTGGCTCCCGCACGTACGCCCCGGCCACGGCCAGGACTGCGGCCTCCTGCTCGCCTACGACCGCGAACAGGCCACGGCCCGCACCGACGAACTGCTGCGCCGCCTGGACGAAGCCCCGGCGACCGCGCACACCATCCCCGCGGCCCGGCGGGGCGAGGTCCGGAGCACACCCCGGCGCCCTTCCTGGGCGAAGGACGACGACGGCGACGGGACCGACGGCTTCGCGGGGCCGTACACGCTGGTGATCGTGGACGGGGACACCGGGGGCGCCGCCGTGCGCGAGGCGGTGGCGCGGCTGGCCGTGGAGGGGCCGCGCGTCGGCATCCATGTGCTGTGTCTCGCCGAGACGGCACCCGCGTCGCCCGCGTCTCCGGTGACGGACACGTACGAGGCCGCGTGCGCGGTGGCGCCGGCGTTCCGGGAGTGCGGGGCGGTCGCGCTGCTGAGCGGTGATGTGGCGACGGCGCTGCGGTTGATGCGGGTGGCGCGGGGCGGGGCGTCGACGCCGGAGGCGATGGCGGGTACGGGTGCCAGGACGCCCTCCCCCCTCACGCCGAGCACCTCACTCTCACCTGCACCCTCGTCCCCCTCCCCCGACCAGCTCCGATCCGGCTCCAGTACCCCTGACTCCAAGACCCCGGGTCCCGTGGGCCCGGGCAGCGTCGCCGCCGTGGACGCCGTCTCGCTCGCCTGGGCCGAGCGGTTCGCGCGGGCGCTGGCGCCGTTGCGGATGGACGGCACCGGGCGGGACCGGCACGCGCGCGTGTCGTTGCCGTTGCCTCAAGCGGCGCGGTTGCTGGACGAGTTGGGGCTGGCCAGGGCCACCCCGGCGTCGCTGATGGCGCGTTGGGCGGACGCGGCGGACGACACCCAGGCGCTCGGCGGCCGGGCCGCCGCCGTGCTCGGGGCGGGCCCGCGCGGCCCGGTCGGCGCGGACCTGGTGGTGGACGGGCCGCATCTGCTGATCGAGGGCCCGGCGGGCAGCGGACGTACCGAGCTGCTGCGGGCGGTCGTCGCCTCGCTGGCCGCGGCCGAGCGCCCCGACCGGCTGGGCATCGTCCTGATCGACGGCCGGGACAGCGTGGGCACGGCGGGCGGTCACGGCGAGGGCCTGCGGGTCTGTACGGACGTACCGCATGTGACCACCCATCTGACCGCCAACGACCCTGTGCGGATGCGGGAGTTCGCGCAGTCGCTGAGTGCCGAGCTGAAGCGGCGGGCCGAGTTGCTGGGCCGCGGCGACTTCGCCGAGTGGCACGCGAGCCGGGAGATGTCGGGCCGGCTGGTGTCGCAGCGGGCGTCGGCGCGCGGGTCGGCGACGGCACAGGGCGCGGCCGGCTCATCCGGCGCCTCCGTCTCCTCCGGGGCCGGCGACCTGGACACCCCGCCCAGTTCGACGCTGCGGCTGCGCCCGGCGGCGGCGCGGCGGCAGACGGAGTCGGCACCGCCGTTGCCCCGGCTGGTGGTGGTCGTGGACGACCTGGACGCACTGGTCTCCCCCGCGCTCGGCTCACCGGGCCGGCCGGCCGCGGGTTCCGTGATGCGGGCGCTGGAGGCGGTGGCCCGGGAGGGCGAGCGGCTCGGCGTCCACCTGGTGGCGGCGACCAGCCCGGGCGGCCGTACGGCGGAGACGGAGCCGGCCCGACGGGCCGCCCTCCGCGTCACCCTGGACGCCCCGACCCCGGGCCCGGACGAACCGTCCCCCGGCCGCGGCCGCCTGACCTGGCCCGACGGCAGGGCAACGCCCTTCCAGGGCGGCCGGGTCACCGGCCGTATCCCCCGCACGGCCACCCTGCGCCCCACGGTCGTCCCCGTCGACTGGCAGCGCATGGGCGACCCCCCGACCCGCCGCCACGTCCGCGAACTGGGCAACGGCCCGACGGACTTGGCGCTGCTGGCGAGCGCGCTGGAGCGGGCGACGCGGGAGGTGTCGGCGACGGAGGTCCCGTCGCTGCTGTGACCCCGGGGCTGCGGCTCTCGGTTCGTCGCGGGCATGCGGCCCAATCACAACGTGGTCACGATCGCCCACTTGACACGGATCGCAGTCTTGCCGCCCTCGCACACCCGGCGTAGACCGGATCGCACGGAACAGCGCTGAACGTTCGACGAAGCTCGAAGAACGGGGCAGTCATGCGCAGCACGTGCAGCAGGATCCGGACACGCAGGGCCGCCAAACCCGCCGCCGCCCTCCTCGCGGCAGCACTCGCACTCGCGCTCACGGGATGCGGCGGCAGCGATGACAACAAGGACGACTCCGGTGCGAGTGGCGGGAGTTCGGAGAGCAGCAGCGGTCTGAAGCTGCCGAAGCTGAACGGCCAGACCCTGGAGGTCGCCGCCGTCTGGACCGGACCCGAACAGGACAACTTCCTCAAGGTCCTGGACGAGTTCAAGAAGCGCACCGGTGCCAAGGTCGACTTCGTGCCGACCGGCAACAACACCTCCACGTTCCTCGGTACGAAGATCGAGGGCGGTCAGCCACCGGACGTCGCGTTCCTGCCCCAGGTGGGCGTGTTGCACCAGTTCGCGGACAAGGGCTGGCTCAAGCCCCTCGGGGCGGACGCCCAGGCCCAGTTGGAGAAGAACTTCTCCAAGGGCTGGGTGGATCTGGGGGCCTGGAAGGGCAAGCAGTACGGCGTCTACGCGAAGGCCGCCAACAAGTCGCTGGTCTGGTACAACACCGCGGCCTTCGAGGCGGCCGGCATCACCGACACCCCGAAGACCTGGAAGGACTTCCTCTCCACCGCGCAGACCCTCTCGGACGCCGGCTCCCCGGCCGTGTCGATCGGCGGCGCGGACGGCTGGACGCTGACCGACTGGTTCGAGAACGTCTATCTCTCGCAGGCCGGCCCGGAGAAGTACGACCAGTTGGCCGCGCACGAGATCAAGTGGACGGATCCGTCGGTCAAGGACGCCCTCACCACGCTCGCGCAGCTGTGGGGCAAGGACGATCTGATCGCGGGCGGCCGCAAGGGCGCGCTGAACACCGAGTTCCCGAAGTCGGTCACCCAGACCTTCTCCGGTGACACCCCGGCCGCGATGGTCTACGAGGGCGACTTCGTCACCGCGAACATCAACGCCGACACCAAGGCGAAGCTGGGCACGGACGCGAAGGTCTTCCCGTTCCCCGCGGTCGGCAGCGAGTCGCCCGTGGTCAGCGGTGGTGACGTGGCCGTGGCGCTGAAGGACGGCGCGGGCGCACAGGCGCTGCTGACGTTCCTGGCCTCCACGGACGCGGCCGAGATCTGGACGGCGCAGGGCGGTGTCATCTCGCCGAACAAGGCGATGGACCGGGACAAGTACAAGGACGCCGTCACCAAGCAGATCGCCGACGCGCTGATCGCCGCCGGTGACAACTTCCGCTTCGACATGTCCGACCAGGCACCGGCCGCGTTCGGCGGCACGCAGGGTGTGGGCGAGTGGAAGGACCTGCAGGACTTCCTGCGCAATCCGTCGGACGTGGCCGGAACCCAGAAGAAACTGGAGTCCGACGCGGCCAAGGCCTATGCGACCGGCTGACGCGCGGCCATGACGACCGTGGCGAGTTCGGAGGGCGCCGGCGCACTGCCGACGCCCTCCGCGAAACCGCGCAAGAGTGTGACGGGGACCCGGCTCTGGGTGGCGGTGCTGTTCCTGCTGCCCGCCCTGATCCTCCTCGGCGCGCTCGTGGTCTACCCGATCGGGTACTCGATCTGGCGCAGCCTCTACGACGCCGACGGCTCGGGCTTCGTCGGTCTGGACAACTACGGCGACATCTTCTCCAACTCCTCCACGCTGACCGCCGTACGCAACACGGCGATCTGGGTGGCGGTGGCGCCCGCGGTGGTCACCGCGCTCGGTCTGATCTTCGCGGTGATGACCGAACGGGTGCGCTGGGGAACGGCGTTCAAGCTGATCGTCTTCATGCCGATGGCGATCTCGATGCTCGCGGCCGGCATCATCTTCCGGCTGGTCTACGAGCAGGATCCGAGCCAGGGCGCCGCCAACGCGGTCGCCAAGGCGGTGCACGACACCTTCGTGTCCTCGTCGGTCTATCCGAAGGCGCGGCCGAACGCGACGGTGAGCGATCTCAAGGCGTCCGGCGGCGGCTCGTTCACCTCGACGGACACCGTGCAGGCCGGCACCCCGGCGCTGCTGCCGCTGGTGGGCATCGCCCCGAACAAGCTGCCCGGCACCCCCGAGGACGCGAAGGCGGCGAGCGGTTCCGGTGTCACCGGCACCGTCTGGCTGGACTTCAAGCTGGGCGGCGGCGGGACGAAGGGGCAGGTCGACCCGGGTGAGAAGGCGCTGAAGGGCGTCAAGGTGGAGGCCGTGAAGGACGGCAAGGTGGTCGCCTCCGCCAAGAGCGGCGCGGACGGCGTCTTCACGCTGCCGGCCTCCGCCGACGGGGCCCAACTGCGGTTGCCGGGCTCGAACTTCGCGGCACCGTACGACGGCATCGACTGGCTCGGTCCGACGCTGGTCACCCCGGCGATCATCGGCAGCTATGTGTGGATGTGGGCGGGCTTCGCGATGGTGCTGATCGCGGCGGGCCTGGCCGGCGTCGACCGCAATCTGCTGGAGGCGGCCCGGGTGGACGGCGCCAACGAGTGGCAGGTGTTCCGCAGAGTCACGGTGCCGCTGCTCGCGCCGGTCCTGGTCGTCGTCCTCGTCACGCTGATGATCAACGTGATGAAGATCTTCGACCTGGTGTACATCATCGCGCCGCAGCCCAGCCAGGACGACGCCAACGTCCTTGCCCTGCAACTGTTCCTGTCCTCGTTCGGCGGGGGCGGCAACTACGGCGTGGGCAGCGCGATCGGCGTCATCCTGCTGCTGCTCGTACTGCCGGTGATGTTCGTCAACCTCCGGCGGCTGCGGAAGGAGCGTGAGCGGTGACCGCCCTCGACACGATCGTGCGTGGCAAGCGTTCCTTCGCCTCCCGGGTGGCGAGCGGGGCGGCGGGCGGGGCGATGCGGGTCTTCCTGATCCTGGTCGCGCTGTTCTGGCTGGTGCCGACCTTCGGGCTGCTGGTCTCCTCGTTCCGCGACCCGACCGACATCGCGTCCTCGGGCTGGTGGAAGGTGTTCACCGCGCCGAGCCAGCTGACCGCCAAGAGCTATCAGACGCTCCTGGAGAAGGACGCGATCACGCACGCCCTGTTCAACACGATCTGGATCACGGTGCCGGCCACGCTCCTTGTGGTGCTGTTCGGCGCGATGGCCGGATACGCCTTCGCCTGGCTGGACTTCAAGGGCCGCGACTGGTGGTTCCTGCTCGTGGTCGCGCTGCTCGTCGTGCCCGTCCAGGTGGCGCTGATCCCGCTCTCCGATCTCTTCGGCAAGATCGGGATCTTCGGCGACATCATCGGTGTGGTGCTCTTCCACGTCGGCTTCGGGCTGCCGTTCGCCATCTTCCTGCTGCGCAACTTCTTCGCGGAGATCCCGCGTGAACTGCTGGAGGCGGCACGGCTGGACGGCGCGGGCGAGACCCGGCTGTTCTTCACGGTGATCCTGCCGCTGGGCGCGCCCGCGATCGCGTCCCTGGGCATCTTCCAGTTCCTGTGGGTGTGGAACGACATGCTGGTGGCGCTGGTCTTCTCCAACTCGGAGTCGCAGCCGCTGACGGTCGCACTGCAGCAGCAGGTACGGCAGTTCGGCAGCAACATCGAGATCCTCGCGCCCGGCGCGTTCATCTCGATGGTGATCCCGCTGGCCGTGTTCTTCGCGTTCCAGCGGCAGTTCGTGTCCGGCGTGATGGCGGGCGCGGTCAAGTAGCCGGAAAACAACATGAAAGGGGGATTCCGTTCACCCGGAGTCCCCCTTCTGCCGTACGAAACCGTAACCAAGTCACTCCATCGGCCGTTCCCGGGCAAGGCCCGACAGGGCTTATCGCTCGCGCCGACCGACTGGATGTGTCTTGCCCAGGTTCAGTGTCATCGTCCCCGCGCACAACGTTCAGGCCTACCTGCACGCATGCCTGGAATCGGTGCTGTCGCAGTCGCATCCCGACCTCGAACTGATCGCGGTCGACGACTGCTCGCCGGACGGATGCGGGGCGATCATCGACGAGTTCGCGGCCCGCGACCCGCGCGTGCACGCCGTGCACCTGCCGGAGAACGCCGGTCTGGGCCCGGCCCGCAACGCCGGTCTCGCCCTCGCGACCGGCGACTACCTGGTCTTCCTCGACGGCGACGACACCCTCACCCCGCACGCGCTGCGCGCGATCGCCGACCGGCTGAAGGAGACGGGCGAGCCGGACGTCCTGGTCTACGACTACGCGCGCACGTACTGGTCGGGCGAGACCGTCCGCAACCAGGCGTCGGGGCAGCTCACCGAGCAGGGCCCGGCGCCCTTCCGCCTGGAGGACCGCCCGGGCCTGCTGCACCTGCTGATGGTGGCCTGGAACAAGGCGTACCGCCGGGAGTTCGTGCAGGAGCACGGCTTCGCCTTCCCGCCCGGGTACTACGAGGACACCCCCTGGACCTACCCCACCCTGCTGACCGCCGAGTCGATCGCCACCCTCGACCGGGTCTGCGTGCACTACCGCCAACGCCGCCAGGGCAGCATCCTGTCCACCACCAGCCGCAGCCACTTCGACGTCTTCGAGCAGTACGACCGGGTCTTCGCGTACGTCGCCGAGCGGCCCGAACTGGCCGCCTGGCGACCGGTGTTGTTCCGCCGCATGGTCGACCACCTGGCGAAGGTCTTCACGCACCGCGAGCGGCTGCCCCGCGCGGCCCGCGCCGAGTTCCTGCGCAAGGCCCGTGCCCACTACCGCCGTTACCGCGTCCCCGGCTCCCCCGTCCCCCTCTCCTCGCGGCTGCGCCACGCACTGGTCCGCTGGAGCCTGCACCGCACCTACAACACGCTCCAGTCGGCGTCCACGCTGAACCGCAGGACGGCCAAGCGCACGGTCAAACTCCTGCGCGCGGTACGGGCGTTCACCCTCCGGCTGCACTACGGCGTCCAGCTCCGCCTCCCGCTGCGCGCCGACCGTGCCGTGTTCACCGCCCATCAGGGGCGCGGCCACGGCTGCCACCCGGGCGCGCTGGAGGAGGCGTTCCGCGCGCACGCCCCGCACATCCGCACGGCGTGGATCGCCCGCCCCGAGCACCACCACGCCGTCCCGACGGGCACCCGCCGGCTGACCCCGGACACGGCCGCGTACTGGACCGCGCTGGCCCGCTCCAAGTACCTCGTGAACAACGCCGACTTCGACCGCCGGATGCGCAAGCGGCACGGCCAGGTCTTCGTGCAGACCCAGCACGGCACCCCGCTCAAGCACATGGGCCTCGACCTCCAGGAACGCCCGGCAGCGGCCCACGACATGGACTTCGAGCAGCTCCTGGCGAGCGTCGACCAGTGGGACCACGTCGTCTCCGCCAACCGCCACTCCACCCTCACCTGGGAGCGCGTCTTCCCGGGCACCTACACCACCCTCGAATACGGCAGCCCCCGCAACGACGTGTTCCAGAAGGCCACTTCGGCGGACGTCGCCCGGCTGCGCGCCTCCCTCGGCATCCCCGACGACACGGTCGCGATCCTCTACGCGCCGACCCACCGTGACTACCGCCGCACCCAGCGCGCCGACCTCGACCTGGAGCACGTACTGCGCCGCCTGGGCCCGCGCTTCGTCGTGCTGGCCCGCGCCCACTTCCGGCACGGCGGCCCGCTCGCGCCGCACAGCGGCCCGCTCGCGCCGCACAGCGGCCGGGTCGTCGACGTCACCGACCACCCGAGCGTCGAGTCCCTCTGCCTCGCCTCGGACGCCCTGGTCACCGACTACTCGTCCCTGATGTTCGACTACGCGGGCCTGGACCGCCCGATCGTGGTCCACACCGAGGACCGCGAGGCCTACGAGGCGGCCCGCGGCACCTACTTCGACCTGCGCGCCTTCCCGCCGGGTGCGATCGCCCGCAGCGAGGACGAGCTGATCGACATCTTCGCCTCCGGCCACTGGCGCGGCTCCCGCTCGACCCAGCTGCGGGCCGCGTTCCGCGAACGCTTCTGTCCGTACGACGACGGACGCGCCGCCGAACGGGTCGTACGCCACGTCGTGTTCGGGGAGAGCGACCAGCCGCCGGTGATCCCGCTCGAAGCGCGCCACCCGGTGCCGTCGACGGCCGCGACCCGCGCGCACTCCCCGCAGGCGACGGTCCCGCAGGCCACCGTGCCGCATCCCGCCGGTCCGCTGCCCGTCACCGACCGCCTCTGAACACCGTTCTCGCACCGGGGAGTTCGCATGCCTTCCAGCCCGTCGCGGCCCACGCCGACCCGGCCGAACACCTGGCGTCCGGCCGGGCGCCCGGGCCGCCGCGCCGCCGACTGAGAGCCGACGAGCGCCGGTTGAGCTCCGCGGCACCCGCAGCACACTTACAGGGAGAGCAGAATGCCCCGCTTCAGCATCATCGTCCCGTCCCATGGGGTGGCGGGACGGCTGTCCCTGGCGCTGGACTCGGTCCTCGCGCAGTCCTTCGGCGACTTCGAGCTGATCCCGGTCTGCGACGCCCCGGACGCGCCCGCGGCGGACGTGGTCGCCGGATACGCCGAGCGGGACTCCCGGGTGGCCCCGGTGCACTCGCCGCCGTCGGCCGGTCTGGCCGGGGCGCGCAACACCGGGATCCGCGCGGCGAACGGCACCCATCTGCTGTTCCTGGACGGCGACGACGTGCTCGTCCCGGGCGCGCTCGCGGAGCTGGACGCCCGTCTGACGGAGACCGGCGAGGTCGACATCCTGCACTTCGAGCACGAGCGCGCCCCCTGGTGGGAGGGCGAGCCGACCAACCCGGCCGCACTGCTGCTGCCGAAGGCCCCGCCCGGCGCCTTCTCCCCCGACGAGGTGCCCCAGCTCACCGGCGTCCAGCTGCCGGCCTGGAGCGCGGCCTACCGCCGGGCCTTCCTCACCGAACACCGACTCGCCTTCCCCGACGGCCACTTCACCGATGTCGGCTTCTGCGGACTGACCGCGATGAGGGCGCAGCGGGTCGCCGTGCTCCACTCGGTCGTCGTACGGCATCTGGTGCGCCGCCAGGGCAACCGGCTCGGCCTGCCCGGCGAGCACCACCTCGAACTCCTCGACCAGACAGAGCTGTTGCTCACACGAGCCGCCCAACAAGGCCTGTCTGCCGACCGGTTGATCCCGCTCTTCGAGCAGCTCTTCGCCGCCGTGCTGAAGACGGCCGCGCACCCGACACGCCTCGGCGACTCGGGCCGCGCCTTCTTCCGCCGGGCGAGCCTGCTGTACCGCGGCCACCGCCCCGCCGGTCACCGGGCCCCGGGCGGCAGCCTCGGCATTCAGCACCGGCTGCTGGCGAACGGGTCGTACGCGGCCTTCCGCGCCCTGCGGGTCGCCAACCGCTCGGTGACTCGGGCAGCCGAGCGCCTGCCGCGCCCGCGCGGTCTGCGCACCCGGCTGCTGTACGCGCGCGATCTGCGCCGCCCGTTGGACGCGAACCTCGCCGTGTACTGCGCGTACTGGGGCCGCGGTTACGCGTGCAGCCCGGCCGCGATCCACGCCATGGCCGGCCAACTCGCCCCACACATCCGCTCGGTGTTCCTGGTCGAGCCGGACGCGGTGGACTCGGTGCCGGAGGGGATCGAGTACGCGGTCATCGGCAGCCGCCGGTACTGGTCGGTGCTGGCGCGCGCCAAGTACCTGGTGAACAACGCCAACTTCGCGGAGGGCGTGGTCAAGCGCCCAGGGAGTGTGCACGTCCAGACGCAGCACGGCACCCCGCTGAAGAAGATGGGCGTGGACCAGTCGACGTACCCGGTGGTGGCCGCCACGACCGGCAGCTTCGCCAAGCTCCTTGGCCGGGTGGACCGTTGGGACTACAACATCTCCTCCAACAGCCACTCCACCCAGATGTGGGAGCGCGCCTTCCCGGGCTCCTACGAGCAGGTGGAGTACGGCTATCCGCGGAACGACGTCTTCTACACGGCGACCGCCGACGATGTGGCGCGGATCCGGCGGGAGTTGGGCGTCCCCGAGGGCAAGACGGCGGTCCTGTACGCCCCGACCCACCGCGACCACCACACCGGCTTCGAGACCGGCCTTGACCTGGAGGCCTTCTGCGACGCGGCCGGCGAGGACGTGGTGGTGCTGCTGCGCGCCCACTACTTCTACGACCGGGGCCGGGCCCGGAGCAGCGGCCGGATCATCGACGTCACCGCGCACCGCTCGTCCGAGGACGTGTGCCTGGCCGCCGACGCGCTGGTCACCGACTACTCGTCGATCATGTTCGACTACGCCAACCTGGACCGGCCCATCGTCGTGTACGCCGACGACTGGGAGGTCTACCAGGAGACGCGGGGCGTCTACTTCGACCTGCTGAAGGCACCGCCGGGCCCGGTGACCCGGACACCGGAGGAACTGGCCCGCGTCTTCCGCGACGGCTCCTGGGCGGGCCCGGAGTCGACGGCCGCGCGGGCCGAATTCCGGGGCCGCTTCTGCCAGTTCGACGACGGCTACGCAGCCGAGCGGGTCGTACGGCGGGTGTTCCTCGGCCGGCCGCCGGAGGCGATCCCGTCCGTGATCCCGCTCGCGCGACGCGTCCCGGCCCCCGCCGCCACCCTCGTAAGGAAGTGACCTCCGCAGTGCCCCGCTTCAGCGTCATCGTCCCCGTCTTCAAGGTGCAGGGCTTTCTGCGCGAGTGCCTCGACTCCGTTCTGGAGCAGTCCTACCGGGACATCGAGGTGATCGCCGTCGACGACCGCTCCCCCGACGGCTGCGGCGCGATCCTCGACGAGTACGCGGCCCGCGACCCGCGCGTCCGTGTGCTGCACCTGCCGGAGAACGTCGGTCTGGGCCGCGCCCGCAACGCCGGAATGCCGTACGCCACCGGCGACTTCCTGTTCTTCCTGGACAGCGACGACACCCTCACCCCGGGCGCCCTTCGCGCCCTGGCCGACCGTCTCGACGAGACCTCCGACCCGGACGTCCTGGTCTTCGACTACGCGCGCACGTACTGGTGGGGCGGCATGCGCCGCAACGTCCTGGCGCACGTGCTCGCGGAGGCCGCCGACGCCACCTTCACGGTCTCCGAACGCCCGGAGATCCTCGACCTGTTGATGGTCGTGTGGAACAAGGTCTACCGCCGCGAGTTCGTGCTCAAGCACGGCTTCGAGTTCCCGCCCGGCTACTACGAGGACACGCCCTGGACCTTCCCGGTGCTGCTCAGCGCCGACCGGATCGCCACCCTCGACCGGATCTGCCTGAACTACCGCCAGCGCCGCCAGGGCAACATCCTGTCCACCACCAGCCGCAGGCACTTCGACATCCACGACCAGTACGAGCGGGTCTTCGCGTTCCTCACCACCCGCCCGGAACTGGCGAGTTGGCGGCCCTACCTGCACGCCAAGATGGGCGAGCACTGTCTGGACATCCTCGCCAAGCCGGACCGGCTGCCGCCCCGCGACAAGGCCGAGTTCTTCCGGCGCACAGCGGAACTGTTCCGCAAGCACCGGCCCGAGGGTGCCGTCGTGGCCCCCGAACTCCGCGTACTGGAAGGCGGTTTCGCCGCCTACCGTGCCAAGCGCCAGACGGACCGGGCAGGGCGCGAGATCACCCGCCGGGCCGCTCAGTTGCGCCGCGCGGCGGGCGTACGCCTCACCCGTGGCCGCTCCGCCCTGACCGCGCGCCGCTCCCTCGACCCGGACCTCGTCCTCTACTCGGCCTCCTCGCACCAGGGCGTCCTCGGCGACCCGGGCGCGATCCACCGCAAGGCCCATGAGATCGCCCCGCAGTTGCGCGGTGTGTGGGTGGTCCGGGACGCGGAGGCGGCGGCCCTGCTGCCGGCGGACGTCGAGCACGTCCTGCTCGATTCCCCGCAGTACCGCCAAGTCGCCGCCCGGGCCATGTACTTCGTCAACAACGTCAACTGGCCCGGCGCCCTCGCCAAGCGCCCCGGCAGCGTCCACATCCACACCCATCAGGGCACCCCGCTCAAGTACATGGGCGCCGACCTGCTGGAGCGCCCCGGCGCCCGCCACGGCTTCGACGTGCCGCAGATGCTGCGCCGCGCCGACCGCTGGGACCACAGCCTGGTCGCCAACCTGCACTCCGAGCTGGTGTGGGAGCGGGCGTACCCGTGCCACTTCGCGTCCGCGCGCACCGGCAGCCCGCGCAACGACATCCTGGTCAACGCCCGTATGCAGGGCGGTCTTTCGGAGCAGGGGCAGGCGGTGCGCGAGCGGCTCGGCATCCCCGCCCGGCACACCGTCGTGCTGTACGCCCCGACCCGCCGCGACTACCGCAGGGGCGGCCATGTCGACCGTGTCGACCTGGCCCGGTTCGCCGAGGACCTGGGCGCCGGACACACCCTCGTCGTCCGCCTGCACCCCACCCTCGCCACCGGCCCCGCGCGCGGCCTGGGCCTGGCCGAACTGCACCGGCGGGGCGTGCTGATCGACGCGACGGACGAGCCGCACGTCGAGGACGTGATGCTCGCCTCGGACGTGCTGGTCACGGACTACTCGGCGGTGATGTTCGACTACGCCAACCTGGACCGGCCGATCGTGGTCCACGCCGACGACCTGGGCGCGTACACGGCGAGCCGGGGCACGTACTTCGACATCACGGCGCAGGCGCCGGGCCATGTGTCGCGCTCCTACCGGGAGTTGGCGTGGCTGCTGACCTCCGGGACCTGGCAGGACGAGGAGTCGGCACGGCTGCGGGCCGGGTTCCGGGCGCGCTACTGCGAGTTCGACGACGGCCGCGCCGCCGAGCGGGTCGTCCGCACCCTGCTGCTCGGCGAGGAGATGCCCCGGCCGTCGGCGCGGGTGCCGGGGCAGGGGCAGCGGCTCGGAGAACCGGCGGTTCACTCGATGAGGTGATCTCGGGTGGTGTCGTTGACCCCGGCGGGAACATACGGCAAATGCCTCGACCCTCTCATCACCTGCCCCGAATCTCCGCTCACCGGTGAGCACCGCTCTCGCCACCCGGCGACTCGTGCGCGGCGCCACGGCCCTGCGTGGCGGCCGAACCTGGCGCCCGACGCCGTACCAAGCCTTCGGCTTCCTGTTCTGGCTGGTGATGTCGCTGGCGTACTGGCGGGTGCCGCTGTGCTGCGACGCCGGTCAGCACGCGGCGGTCGTCGAACGCCTCAAGGTGAGCCTGCTCCACCCGCGCCACCCGATGGCCGACCTGCCGGGCGCCGGCAGCCCGTACTACTCGCCGTACGCGGTGGCACAGGGCGTGTTCGCGCGGCTGACCGGCCTGGGCGGCTGGGAGGTGCTGCGGCTGGCCGGGCCGCTGAACCTGCTCGTCCTGCTGACCGGCATCGGCCGCTTCACGCGCGTGCTGACGCCGAGACCGTGGGCACCGGTCCTCGCGATCGCCTCGATGACCCTGTTGTGGGGCACCGAACTGGCCTGGTGGAGCGGCTATCTCGGGCTGATGTCGATGACCGGCAACCTCGGCTATCCGTCGACGTTCGCGATCGGCCTCGCCTTCTGGGCCTGGGCGCTGACCGGCGCGCGGGCGCGGAACGCGGGGCGGGTGCGGTACGTCGGCCCGAGCGGGCTGCCGGGCCCGGCCGGGTACGCGGGGCTCGGTGCGCTGTACGGGCTGATCCTGCTGATCCACCCGATCACCGCGGTGGCAGCGGTGCTCGGCGGGATCGCGGTCGTGGCGGGGTGGCAGCGGGGGTGGGGGCTGTCAGCGGCGGGCCGCTGGGCGCTCACGGGCGGGACGGCCCTGCTGGTGGGGGCGGTGTGGCCGTACTTCGATGTGTTCGCGTTGGCCGCGGACGGCAGCGTGGACGCGCTGCACCGGCGGCTGTACCGAGGCCTGGCCGGCCATTTCTGGCTGGCGTTGCTGGGGTTGCCGGCGCTGTGGCTGCGGGCGCGGCGAGCGCGGAAAACGGGGGTCGGCTGGTGGTCGTGGGCGCGGGATCCGCTGGTGCTGATGTTCGTTCTGGAGTGCCTGGTGGTGGCGTACGGCCGGCTCAGCGGGCACTACACGTACGGCAGGATCCTCGGGCTGACGCTGGTGCCGCTCCAGTTCGCGCTCGCCGTGGAGCTGGCGGCGCCCCGGCCGTGGTCGGTGCGGCGGCGGATGCTGGGTGAGATCGCGGCGGTGGCCGCCTGCGTCGGCTTCGTGACCGTGCAGGCGGGGGCCGTGGTGCCGCGGTCACTGGACCCGGTCGGCTTCGCACAGCCGCCGCGCTGGCCGTCGTACGCCTGGGCCGCGCGGCACATCGGGCCCGGCGAGGTGGTGATCACCGACGGCTATTACGCCGTCCGCGCGATCGCGGGGTACGGAGCGAACCTCGCCGCGCCCGTCTGGCCGGACCCGGCCCTGGACGAGCGGGAGCGGCTGCGCCGGGTGGCCGACGTCCGGGGCTGTCTCGCCCCGGCCTCGACCCGCGCCGAGCGCGCCGCCGTCGTCCGCCGCTATCACGTGCGCTGGCTGCTGCTGACGCGCTGGCACCCCGTGCCCGCGGAGGCCGTGGTGGTGGCGTGGAGTCCGCGGACCGGGGAGGTGCTGGCGCGGGTCGGGTGAGGTCGTACCGCTCGATCGCTCGGCGGACCTGCTCGACGGCGAGACCGTCTACCGGACCTACTCGACGACGAGGGTGACCTCGATGTTGCCGCGGGTGGCGTTGGAGTACGGGCAGACCTGGTGGGCGGCCTCGACCAGCTTGTGGCCGGTGGCCTCGTCCACGGTGTCGGGGAGCTCGACGCGCAGGGTGACCTTCAGGGCGAAGCCCTCGCCCACCTTGCCGATGCCGACCTCGGCGGTGACGGCCGCGTCGCTGACGTCGACCTTCGCCTGCCGGCCGACGGCGCCGAGGGCGCTGCCGAAGCAGGCCGCGTAACCGGCGGCGAAGAGCTGCTCCGGGTTGGTGCCCTGACCGTTGCCGCCCATCTCCACCGGGAAGGCCAGCGGGAGGTCGATCTTGCCGTCGGAGGAGACGGCACGGCCCTCGCGGCCGTGGGTGGCGGTGGCGACGGCGGTGTAGAGCGCGTCCATGGAAAACCATCCCTCTCAAAGTCAGCTGCCGGCGGCTTCGGCTTCTTCGGCCGCCTGACGGACTCAAGTAGAGCACACAATTAAATTGCGTACAACTAAATGGCTCGCAAAGGCTATCCTGGACCCATGACCACGCCCACTCCCACTCCGCCCACCACCGACTGGCTCCGTCTCGACCAGCAGATCTGCTTCTCCCTGAACGCGGCCTCGCGCGCGTTCGGCGGTGTCTACCGGGTGATCCTCAAGGATCTCGGGATCACGTATCCGCAGTACCTGGTGATGCTCGTGCTGTGGGAGCACGGCGAGCTGCCCGTCAAGAAGCTCGGCGAGCACCTGCGGCTCGACTCCGGCACCCTCTCCCCGCTGCTCAAGCGGCTGGAGGCGGCCGGTCTGGTCCGCCGTGAGCGCAGCGCCCGCGACGAGCGCTCGGTGGAGGTGGGGCTGACGGAGGAGGGCGCCGCCCTGCGCGAGCGCGCCCTCGCGGTGCCCCGCCGCATCTCCGCCGCGACCGGCTTCGACGTGGACGAGATCCGCGCGCTGCGCGCCCGCCTCGACGACCTCACCGCGGCGCTGGACGCGGCGACGCTGGAGGAGACGTCGGAGTGAGCGGGGTGGTGGGGGCAACTGCCTTACCCGACTTGCCTGTTGGGCCGGCCGTGGCGGTCGGACCGAACCCGACCGCCGCACCCGGCCCCACCGTCGGATCGAACGCGTCCGGCCGTCTGACGTAGAGCCGCAGGGCGACGCCCCCGAGGACGTACCGCGTCCGTTGAGCACGCGCGGGTACGAACTGCTCCTCCACGGCGGCGAGTTTGGCGCGTTCGGTGGGCTCGACCGGGTACCAGCGGGAGCGCCGGGCGTACGGCTCGGTGACGATCCAGAGGCGGTGCACGCGCGCGAGTCTGCGGCGCAGTTCACCGGCGCCGACCTCACGGCCGTAGAGCGTGCCGGACGGTGGTCCCGGCTCGCCGAGCGCGATGTCCCGGGCCCGCCGGAACCCCTCGGGGTACGCGAGCGCCGAGCGCCGGCCGATCGCAGGGAGGTACATCACCGGGTCGCCGGGGCGCAGTTGGCGGGCGGCGAGCGCGGAGACGGCGGCGAGGTCGTCGGGGCGGTGGGCGGGCATGCGGTCCTGGCGGTAGGCGGGCAGGGCGTGGAAGAAGGCCAGGGCGATGGCGAGGGCGCCCGCGGCGGGACTGTGGAGCAGGCGGCGGCGCAGGGTCGGCCCGCCGGGGTCGGCCGAGACCACCCGGTCCGCGCCCGCGGCCACCAGCAGCGGCACTCCGGCCAGGGCGTACAGCACGTACCGGTCGTCGTACATCGGCCGGACCTGCGAGACCGTCATCAGCAGCGCGGGCGGCACGACCGCCAACGGCAGGGCGACGGCGGCCACTTGACGCACCCTCAGCCCCAGCACGACCAGCATCAGACACACCCAGAACACCACCCCGGTGGGCCCGGCCGCAAAACCGCGCACCAACCGCTCCGCACTCCCCCACCCCGGCACCGGCAGCCACTCCACCTGTCCCGACTGCGCCCGCGAGACCATCACGAGCGGCAGCAGGACGACACCAACGGCCACCGTCGCGCGCGCCCAGCCCCACCACGCCCGCCTCGGCGCCCGCGTCCAGGCCAGCGTGACCGCGTGGGCGCCCAGCACCAGTACGGCCAGTTCGTGCAGCAGGCAGGTGGCGGCGAGCACGAGTGCGTACGGCCACCAGGACCGCCCGTCCAGCGCGCGCACCAGGAGCAGCGTGGACCCTGCCACGCCGGCCGCGACCAGGGCGTACGAGCGGCCCTCCTGCGCGTAGTGCCCGACCAGCGGGGTCACGGCGTACAGCAGTCCGGCCCACAAGCCGACGCGCGGCCCCGCGAGCCGGGCCCCGAGCGCCCCGACGAGGCCCGCGGTCGCGGCGGCGGCACACACCGACGGCAGGCGCAGGACGACCTCGCCGGAGTGGACGGCGAGGACGGCGTGCATGACCAGGTAGTACAGACCGTGCACCGCGTCCACGCCGTGCAGCAGCCGCCAGATCTGCGGGACCGAGCGCCGCGCGACCTGGAAGGTGACGCCCTCGTCGCGCCATATCCCGCCGCGGTCGAGCCCCCACAGCCCGATCGCGAGCATGACGGCGGCGGGCGCGGCCACGGCCACGACGAGCTCCGCAGGTTTTCGACGTCCGGCTCCGACTCCCGCACCCTCACTCTCCACGAAAGTCATTTTGTACTACTAGCGACCACTTACAGATGATTGACGATGCATAAGGATGGAGAGGGCACCGATCCCCGCCCGGCACCCCCGCCTGCTTCACTGATACGCGGACACATCGACGAGGGGACGGACGCACATGACCTGGCTGATCACCGGTGGCGCCGGCTACATCGGGGCGCACGTCGTGCGCGCGATGACCGAGGCGGGCGAACAGGCCGTGGTGTACGACGACCTGTCGACCGGCATCGCCGAGCGCGTGCCGGACGGGGTGCCGCTGGTGACCGGCTCGACGCTGGACGGCGAACGGCTGGCGCGCACGCTCGCCGACCACGAGGTCACCGGGGTCGTCCACCTCGCGGCGAAGAAGCAGGTCGGCGAGTCGGTCCAACTCCCCCTGCACTACTACCGCGAGAACGTCGAGGGCCTGCGCGTCCTCCTGGAGGCCGTCACGACGGCCGGCGTCCCGTCCTTCGTCTTCTCCTCCTCCGCGGCCGTGTACGGCATGCCGGACGTGGATCTGGTGACGGAGGAGACCCCCTGCCTCCCCATGTCCCCCTACGGCGAGACGAAGCTGGCCGGCGAATGGCTGGTCCGGGCGACGGGCCGCGCGACCGGCCTCTCCACCGCCTCCCTCCGCTACTTCAACGTGGCGGGCGCCGCGGCCCCGGAACTGGCCGACGTCGGCGTCTACAACCTCGTCCCCATGGTCTTCGAGAAGCTCACCGAGAACGCGCCCCCGCGCATCTTCGGCGACGACTACGACACCCCGGACGGCACCTGCGTACGCGACTACATCCACGTCGTCGACCTCGCCGAGGCCCACGTCGCCGCCGCCCACGCCCTGCGCGCCGCCCCCGGCCGCGACCTCACCCTCAACATCGGCCGCGGCGAGGGCGTCTCGGTCCGCGAGATGATCGACCACATCAACACCCTCACGGGCTACGACCTCCCCCCGACCGCCCTCCCCCGCCGCCCCGGCGACCCCGCCCGAGTAGTCGCCTCCGCCGACCGCGCCGCCACCGAACTGGGCTGGAAAGCCAAACACGACGTCCAGGACATGATCACGTCGGCTTGGGAGGGGTGGGTACGGCGGCATCCGGGGGTGGGGCGGGGGTAGCGGCCGGGGTTCCGGAGTCGGGCCGGTGCTTCCGAGGTGGCGGGCGGGCTAGCCTGCGGTGATGGCCGAACCGACAGGCATAGCCGCCACTCGACCGACCCGCACCGACCGCGCGCTGGGCGCCGTCATCGGCTCCGCCGTCGGCGACGCCCTGGGCGCGCCCTTCGAGTTCGGCCCCGAGGGCGCCTTCTCCGCCCGCTTTCCGGAGCCCGGGCAGGGCGGTGAGATGTGCGGGGGCGGCGGCTGGGACCCCGGCGAGGCGACGGACGACACACAGATGGCGGTGCTGGTCGGCGAGTCACTGCTGGAGTGCGGTGGCCTCGAACTCCCCGATGTCTTTCGCCGGTTCCGGCTCTGGGCGACTGCCGAGCCCAAGGACATCGGCCTCCAGACCGAAGCGGTGCTGAGCGGCGGCGATCCGTGGGACCTGGCCGCGGCCCTGCACTTCCAGACCAATCAACGGGCGGCCGGAAACGGCGCGTTGATGCGAGCGGCCACCTCTGCCGTGTACTTCGCGCACACCGGCCGGGAGGCCACGATGGATGCCGCCCGCCGCCTGGCCGCCCTCACCCACGGCGACCGCGCGGCCTGGGAAGGCACCGCCGTCTTCCACGAGCTGGTCCGCACCGCCCTCGACGGGAGCGACCCGATCGCCGCCGTCCCGGACACCCTGACCGCCGTCCACCCCGACCACCGCGAGCGCTACGCCACCGTCCTCGCCCCCGACTGGCACCCCGACCTCGCCACCGAGTTCAACGGCGCGGTCTGGCCGTGCCTCGGCTCCGCCGTATGGGCCGTGCGGACCACCTCCTCGTACGAGGACGCCGTACGAGCGGCCGTCGACCTGGGCGGCGACACGGACACCGTCGCCGCGGTGACCGGCGGCCTGGCGGGAGCGGTGTACGGCGTCGCCGCGATCCCCGAGCGCTGGACGGAGCCGCTGCACGTACCGCTGCCCGGGTTCAGCGAACGCGTGCTGCGGGTGGCGGAGTTGACGGAACTCGCGCTGCGGCTGGTCGCCCGCTGAGACCGACTCCGGGGCGGCTACCGGTTGTTCAGATACGCCAGCACCGCAAGCACCCGGCGGTGGCCGCTGTCGCTCTGCGGCAGACCCAGTTTCAGGAAGACGTTGCCGATGTGTTTGTGGACGGCTCGTTCGGTGACTACGAGGGTCTTCGCGATGGTGGCGTTGTCGTGGCCCTCGGCCATCAGCGCGAGGACCTCGCGCTCGCGGGGGGTGAGGGAGTCGAGGGGGGAGTCCTTGCGGCGGGTGAGGAGTTCGGTGACGACCTCGGGGTCGAGGGCGGTGCCGCCGGCGGCGACGCGTTCCAGGGCGTCGAGGAACTCGTCGACCCGGCCGACCCGGTCCTTGAGGAGGTAGCCGAGCCCGCTCGCGCCGCCGGTCAGCAGCTCGGCGGCGTACGACTCCTCGACGTACTGAGAGAGGACCAGGACCGGGAGGCCGGGGATCCGTTCGCGGGCCTCCAGGGCGGCGCGCAGACCCTCGTCGCGGAAGCCGGGGGGCATGCGGACGTCGAGCACGGCCGCGTCGGGGCGGTGTTCGAGCAGGGCGGGGAGCACCTCGGGGCCGGTGCTCGCGACGGCGACCACGTCGTGTCCCGCGGAGGTCAGGAGGAGGACGAGGCCCTCCCGCAGCAGGGCGTTGTCCTCGGCGATCACGACTCTCACGGCTGTTCCGCCTCAACTCCGGTCACCGTGCGCACGGCGACGTCCTGTCGGCCACCGGCGGCCTGATCACCGCAGCCTACTCACAGCGCCTTGATCGCCGCCGCGGTGGCCCGTGCCAGTGCGCCCAGGTACCCCTTGGGCAGCTTCGGGCTGCGGATCACCACCGAGCGCCAGTACAGGGGCCCGGAGATCAGGTCGAGGGCCAGGTCCTGGTCGAGGCCGCCGCTGACCTCGCCACGCTGGGCCGCCGCCACCACGATCTTGCTGGCGACGCCGTCCTGCCCCTCGCGCAGCGCCTTCTGCATGGCCTCGGCGATCTCGGGGTTGCGCGCCGCCTCGGCCTGGAGGTCCGGGATGATCTGCGAGGCGACGGGGTGCCGCAGCGCGCGCGAGGTGAACTCGTACAGCAGCCGCAGGTCGCCCTCCAGGGAGCCCGTGTCGGGCACCGGCAGGCCCTGCACCGCGAGCGCCGAGACGACGTCGAGCACCAGGTGCAGCTTGGACCGCCAGCGGCGGTAGACCGCGGTCTTGCCGACGCCCGCGCGCCGCGCGATCCCCTCGATGGACATCCGCGCGTAGCCGACGGCCGCGAGCTCCTCGAAGACGGCGGCCCGAATGGCTTCCGTCACATCCGGACGGAGCACGGCCGCTCCGGCAGGGGTGCGGCGGCGCGGACGGGTTTGGGGCTCGTCGGCGTTCGTCGTCATACGGCCCAGCATAGGGCGTTGCGACGATACGGTCCCGTCCCCACGCAGCGCGTCACGACGGAACGGTTCCGTCCCGGCGACGAAACGGTCTCGTCCTGGCGAAGGACGTGACGACGAAACGGTTGCGTTCCGACGCCGATACGGCCTACGCTCACGTTGCGACGATACGGTCCCGTCCCGACGTAAGAGAACGTGAAGAGAAGCGTAAGGAAACGCCGGGTGACGGACCGGCCGGCCGACGGGCCGGTTCGCCCGCACCCCCACCCCCCGAGCGAAAGCAGCGGATGTGAGCCAGGTACTCCACACACCGCCCCCGACGGCGACTGCGGCCGACGACGATCTCGCGGCCCTCGCCGCGCGACACGGCCTCACGGTCAGCGGCGCCCGTCCCTCCCTGCCCGAGTACGTCCGTGAACTGTGGGCCCGGCGGCACTTCATCGCCGCCTTCTCCACCGCCAAGCTCACGGCCCAGTACAGCCAGGCGAAGCTCGGCCAGGTCTGGCAGGTCATGACCCCGCTGCTCAACGCGGCGGTGTACTACTTCATCTTCGGCGTGCTGCTCGACACCAAGCGGAGCGTGCCGGACTACATCCCGTTCCTGGTTACGGGCGTGTTCATCTGGACGTTCACCCAGAGCTCGATCCTGACCGGCACCCGCGCCATCTCCGGCAACCTCGGCCTGGTCCGCGCCCTGCACTTCCCGCGGGCCGCGCTGCCGATCTCCTTCTGCCTCCAGCAGCTCCAGCAGCTGCTGTTCTCGATGTGCGCCCTGGTCGTGATCCTGCTCTGCTTCGGGATCCCGGTCTCGTTCTCCTGGTTCCTGGCGATCCCGGTCCTGGTGCTGCAGTTCACGTTCAACACCGGCATCGCGATGATCATGGCCCGGATGGGCTCCAAGACCCCGGACATCGCCCAGCTGATGCCGTTCGTGCTGCGCACCTGGATGTACATCTCCGGTGTCATGTGGAGCATCGACAAGCTGACCAAGCAGCACAGCGACCTGCCCAGCTGGGTGGCTCCGACGCTCAAGGCCAACCCGCCCGCCGTCTACATCGACCTGATGCGCTACTCCCTCATCGACAGCTTCCACGCCAGCCAGCTGCCGCCCCACGTGTGGGCGCTCGCGGTGGGCTGGGCCGTGGTCGCCGGGGTCTGCGGCTTCATCTACTTCTGGAAGGCCGAGGAGACCTACGGCCGTGGCTGAGTACACCGAAGAGCGCGCAGACGGGATCACCGACCCCATGACCGACCAGGCCGCCGAACAGACCACCCGCAGCGACATCCCCACCGTCGTCGCCGACAGCGTCGACATCGTCTACCGGGTCAACGGCACCAGCGGCGGACGCGGTTCCGCCACCGCCGCCCTCAACCGCATGCTGCGCCGCAAGCAGGCCGACCAGGCGTCGGGCGTCCGCAAGGTGCACGCCGTCAAGAACGTCTCCTTCGTCGCGTACAAGGGCGAGGCCATCGGCCTGATCGGCACGAACGGCTCCGGCAAGTCGACCCTGCTGAAGGCCGTCGCGGGTCTGCTGCCGGTGGAGAACGGCCGGATCTACACCGACGGCCAGCCCTCCCTGCTCGGCGTCAACGCGGCCCTGATGAGCGACCTGACCGGCGAGCGCAACGTCTACCTCGGCGGTCTCGCCATGGGCATGTCCCGCGAGCAGATCAAGGAGCGCTACGCCGACATCGTCGAGTTCTCCGGCATCAACGAGAAGGGCGACTTCATCACCCTGCCGATGCGGACGTACTCCTCCGGCATGGGCGCCCGGCTGCGCTTCTCCATCGCCGCCGCCAAGGACCACGACGTGCTGCTCATCGACGAGGCCCTGGCCACCGGTGACGCGGCCTTCCGCAAGCGCTCCGAGCAGCGCATCCGCGAGCTGCGCAAGCACGCGGGCACGGTGTTCCTGGTCAGCCACAACAACAAGACGATCCGCGACACCTGCGACCGTGTGCTGTGGCTGGAGCGCGGTGTGCTGCGCATGGACGGTCCTACGGAGGAGGTCCTCGCGGAGTACGAGGCCTTCACCGGCGACAAGAACGACAAGGCGAAGCCCAAGGCCAAGCCGAAGCCGAAGCCTGCGGCGGCGGCTGTGACGGCCTGACCCACCTGGACCACTTGGCCGGCCTTGCACCCGGCACCCGGCACGCAGAAGGAGCCCCGGACCGCTCGACGCGGGCCGGGGCCCCTTCTGTTCCTA
>NZ_JBSFLV010000029.1:0-90031 GCF_053599215.1 Streptomyces sp. NPDC001002
CGTCGGTCAACCGCGCCGTCGTGCTGGGCGCGGGGCAGAGCGCGGCCGAGACGGTCGACTATCTGCACCGCTCCTTCCCGGACGCGGAGGTGTGCGCGGTGTTCGCCAAGTACGGCTACACGCCCGCCGACGACAGCCCGTTCGCCAACCGGATCTTCGACCCCGAGGCCGTCGACGTGTATTTCGGCGCGCCCTCCGAGGTGAAGCAGTCACTCTTCGACTACCACCGCTCGACCAACTACTCGGTGGTCGACATGGAGTTGATCGAGGCCCTGTACGCGACCGCGTACCAGGAGAAGGTCACCGGCCACGAGCGGCTGCGCTTCCTCAACGTCTCGCGCATCCGGGACGTGGTGTCCCGGGACGACGGATCGCTCGACATCGCCGTCGAGTTCCTGCCCACCGGCGAACAACAGGTGCTCTCGGCCGACGTGTTGGTGCACGCCACCGGCTATCGCCCACGCGATCTGACATCGCTGCTCGGCGAGGCCGCCAAGGTCTGTCTGCGCGACGACGAGGACGCGCTGCGGGTGAGCCGGGACCACCGGGTGGAGACGGCGACGGGCGTGACCGCGGGGATCTATCTGCAGGGCGGCACCGAGCATACGCACGGGCTGACCTCGACACTGCTGTCGACGACCGCGATCCGGGCGGGGGAGATCCACCGCTCGCTGGTGTCGAGGCGCGTGGCGACCGTCTGAGCGATTGGGCGGGCCGGAACGGCAGGGTGTGCGGAGGCGGTCGGTCAGACCGCCTCCGCCTCCGTCACCGAGTGCTCCGTGCCGAACACCGCCACCACCCGGTCCGTCGCCGTCACCGCCCCGCACGTGTCCGCCACCCACTCCAGGGCGAACTCGTGGCTCCCGGGCGTCATGTCGGCGACCGCGTCGGCCACGACGAAGGCCTCCAGATCCTGCGCCCAGGCGTCCCCGGCGGTCATCAGCACGCCGGCCCGGGCGTACAGCCCGAGGATCACCACCTGGTCGCGGTCCAACTCCCGCAGCCGGCCGTCCAGTCGGGTCCGGGCGAACGCGCTGTACTTCCGGGCGGTCAGCACGGTGTCCCCGGCCAGCGGCTCGACCTGCGGGACGAACGCCTCGGCCGCCGCGCCCGCCGACAGACCGGTGAGCCTCGCGTACGGGACCGGACCCCGGCCGGAGGCACGCCGGTCACCGGCCGGCACCGAGTGGATCACGGGCACCCCGGCGGCCCGGGCGCCGTCGACCAACCGGCGGGCGTTCGCCAGGAGTTCGGTGGCCGGGGCGGCCTCCCGCTCCAGCGCCCGTACGAACCGGTTCTGCAGGTTGAGGACCAGCAGCGCGGCCCTGGCCGGGTCGAGGGTCCAGCCCGTCTGGTCGGCGGGCAGCATCGCGGGGGTCGGCATGACGTACGGGAACATCGGAGGAGCCATCTCGGTGTGCCCTTCGGGAGTGTGCGGACGGGTCCTTCGGCCGCGCGGCGCCGGGACCGGGCGGGCGGTGCGCCCGGCCGCGGCCGGACCACCGGGGGACGTCTCCGGCCCCCGCTCCACGACCAGGTGATCCGTGTCGGTCACCCGCGCGATCGCCCCGGTGCGATGGAAGCCGTCGGCGGTGAAGAATCCGGCGTCGTGCTCGGGCGAGCGCCAGTAGCCGCGGATCGTGGACGGGCCGCGACTGAGCAGATGACCGCTGGTGCCGTCGAGCACCTCACGGCCCGCGCTGTCGACGATCCGCACCTCGTCCGCCGGCGACACGAAACGCCCTCGGCCGGTGAGGCACGCCTCCGGACCGTCGTCCGGCCGGGTCCAGGAGACCAGTCCCTCCGCCGTCCCGAAGACCTGCCGCAGCGAGCAGCCGAGCGCGGGCCGCACCCGCCGGGCCGACCGCTCGTCCAGGGCGGCACCGCTGACCACCAGGGTCTGCAAGCTGCCGAGGTCGTACGCCGTGACCGCGGCGGCCTGGGTCCACGGCGCGACGAGGTGCGAGGGGAGCACGGTGTGGGTCACCCCCTCACTCACGACCACCGGGAACGCTGCGTCCGGATCGGTGGCCCCGGGGCCCAGGACCACCCGGCCGCCCGCCCACAGCACCGCCAGCCAGTCCACCAACCCCGGTACGCCGACGGGCAGTTCAGGCAGCGCGGCGAGATGGGCCGTGTCCTCGCCGACGCCCAGCACGGTCGCCCGGTCCTCGACGGAGCGCGCCAACTCCCGGTCGCCGAGCGGCACCAGCCGGGGGACGCCCACGCCGTCGCCGGTGAGTTGGAGGAGGGCGAGGTCATCGGGCCCGGTCCCCTCGGCGGATGCGGTGAAGCGGCTGGGCTCCTCGGCGGACGCCGTGAACCGGCTCACGGCCCGGGTCACCGACCCGCGCACCCCGGGCGGTACGACGACGGGCACGGCCCCGATGCGCCTCAGCGCGAAGAACTCCGTGAACAGGTCGAGGGAGCCCGGGAGTTGGACGACGACCCGGTCGCCGGGCCCGGTCCCGCGGGCGGCCAGCTCGGCCGCGCGCCACCGGACGTGGTCGTCCAGTTGGCGGTAGGTCCACGCCCGTCGGTCCTCCGTCACGTCGACGAGCGCCACCCGCTCGGGATGCAGCTCCGCGCGCCCGTGGAGCACATCGTCGAGTGTGGTGTGCAGGGATGCGTCGCTGCTCACAGATGGTTCCCCTCGCGGTCACGGGCCCGGGGCGTGCGGGGGCCGTCGGCGCAGGGGTGGCGAGTGGCACGACTCGTCCACGGCACCGCCTCCCGGTCGGGCGTAGAAGCTTAGGTTAGCCTCACCTAAGCTTGCTTGTCGCCTTCATTGGGGCCGAATGCCGATCCGGTGCCGGACGGCTCCGGAAGGTCGAGGCGCGAGGGCGGTCCGTGCCGTGAATGGCGGGAGGGGCGGGTCAGAAGGGGCCGTGGGTCCAGCGCCCGCCCAGCATCGTCGCGTGCACCGGCATCTTCCGCAGCGTGTCCGCGTCCGCCTCCAGCGGGTCCGCGTCCACGACCACCAGATCGGCCTCGTCGCCGACCCGGATCAGCGACCGCCCGAGCGCCGACGCGGCCAGCGCCGCCCGCACCGGGACCCGCTGCTCCGGATGCCAGGCGGGCCGCTCGTCGCTCGTCCGGCTGACCGCCGAGGCGATGCCCAGCCACGGGTCGAGCGGCGAGACGGGAGCGTCCGAACCGAACTCCAGCCGGGCGCCCGACGCCAGCAGATCGGCGTACGCGAACGCCCGCCCGGTGCGCCCCGCCCAGTACACGTCCGCCACATCGCGGTCGTCGGGAGCGTGCGCGGGCTGCACCCCCGCCGTCACCCCCAACTCCGCGAACCGCGGCACATCGGCGGCCGACAGCAACTGGGCGTGCTCGATGCGTCCACGGCAGCGGACCGTCTCGAACGCGTCCAGGGCAAGGGTGTTGGCCCGGTCGCCGATCGCGTGGACGGCCGGCTCGATCCCGTGCGCGGAGGCCCGCCGCATCAGCCGGACCAGTTCGTCGTGCGGCGTCTCCTCGATGCCGTACGCCTCCTCGCTGTCCTCCATGCCGGGGTACGGGTCGCAGCACAGCGCGGTCCGGGTGTTGAGGGAGCCGTCGGTGAAGAGCTTCAGCGGGCCGACCTGGACCAGGCCGCCGGTGCCGGGCAGCACGTCACCGGTCCGCAGCCCGCGCTCGATCGCCGCCTCCAGATGCGCGGGGTAGACGGCGGCCCGCACGCGCACCGGGAGCGGTGAACTCGCGGCGCGGCGACTCCAGTCGGCGAGGTTGTCGGAGAAGTGGAAGTCGATGAATCCCGTGACACCGCGCGCGGCCGCGTCCCGGCAGGCCTCCGCGACCCAGCCGTCGAGCACCGCCTCGGGCACCTCCGGCAACGCGGTGATCGCCTCGAAGCACTCGTGCTCCCGCAGTACACCCGTGGGATGGTCACCGCG
Source organism: Streptomyces sp. NPDC001002 (assembly GCF_053599215.1). Taxonomy (NCBI): domain Bacteria; kingdom Bacillati; phylum Actinomycetota; class Actinomycetes; order Kitasatosporales; family Streptomycetaceae; genus Streptomyces; species Streptomyces sp. NPDC001002. The sequence continues at coordinate 3,903 of NZ_JBSFLV010000029.1, forward strand.
CCCGACCAGCGCCAGACAGGGCGAGTTGAGCCACGCGGCATGCAGATCGGCACTGATCAGGGCGACCGGTCGGTCCGGGCACACCGCGTCGAGCAGCGACTTGTGCGGTAGGTCGGGCCACAGCCCGTCCCGGAACCCTTGCCCCAACAGGACGTCTCCGCCGGGCAGTTCGGCCGCCGCCGTCCGCACGGCCTCCGCCACCGCCTGCGCGGACCCCAGCCCGGACAGGTCCACCCGGTGCCGGTTGCCGGCCCACTGCGCGGCATGCACATGAGCGTCCCACAGACCCGGCAGGACCGTACGCCCGTCCAGGTCGAGCACCGGGCCGTCCCCGAGGCCGCCCTCCGCGACGCCTTCTGCGATCGCGACGATCCTGCCGCCCTCGATCCGCAAGCTGCGCAACGGGCCGCCCGCCCCCAGCCGCACCCGCGCGAGCGTCAGTGCGGGGGACCGGTCGTTGAGCGTGTCCGCAAGGGGGCCGGATGTGCCGTCCAGGCTCGTCATGAGGGCTCCAGTGGTGTGATCACGTGCGGTGGGGCGGGACCGAGGCTACGTGGCGACCGCCGGGCACTGGCAAGGTGGCGAACTCCAAGCACTGGCAGGGCTGGCCACTGTGAACAATCTCGTCGCACATATTGCTCACAGGATGCCGCCCGACTTACGGTCGCAGAACGTGCCGTTCCGCCCCTCACGCCCCTCAACGCGCAATACCTGCCAGCCCGCACGCAGAGAGCAGGAGCAATGAGAGCGATCACCGTCCTGCGCGGCAGAGCCCGCGCCTTCCTGACCACCGTGAGCCTCCTGGGCCTGGGCATCGCAGCCCCCGTAGCGGCCCACAACACGCAGACCGGACCCCAGGAACGCCCGGTCCCGACCACCGTACAGACCACCACCGGCAAGGTCCGCGGAGCCCAACACACCGGCTACGACGAGTGGTTGGGCATCCCCTACGCGGCCGACGCCGCCGGCGCGAACCGCTGGAAGCCCCCGCAGCCGGTCACCCCGTGGTCCGGCGTGCGCGACGCCGGCGCCTTCAGTGACCGGTGCGCGCAGAACAGCGGCTGGGACCCCGGCTACGAGAAGACGATCACCACCGAGGACTGCCTCGCCCTCAACGTCTACGTCCCGGACGGCGCCCGGGCGCGGACCCCCGTGCTGGTCTGGATCCACGGCGGCGGCTTCACCGGCGGCGCGGGCCAGGACACCAACCCGCGCAAGTTCGTGGAGCAGACGGGCGCGGTCGTCGTCACCGTCAACTACCGCCTTGGCGTGCTCGGCACGCTCAACCTGCCCCAGCTGCAGGCCGAGAGCAAGGACGGCCCAGGCAACTACGGCCTCCTCGACCAGCAGGCGGCCCTGCGCTGGGTGCACTCCAACATCTCCCGCTTCGGCGGCGATCCGAAGAACGTGACCATCGCCGGCCAGTCCGCCGGCGCCGGTTCGGTCTGCGACCACCTCGCCTCGCCCACCGCCAAGGGCCTCTTCGCCCGCGCCGGCATCCTCAGCGGCGGCTGCAACCTGCAGTCCGCGGCCTCAGGCCAGGCACAGAGCGAGGCCTTCGTGAAAGCCGTCGGCTGCGCCGGCTCCGCGGACCAACTCGCCTGTCTGCGCGGCAAATCCGCCGCCGACCTGCTCGCCGCCCAGAAACAGTCCGGCGTCGCCCCCTCCCTCGGCGGCTCCGCCTTCCCGGTCAACCCCGGCACCGCCGTCCAGACCGGCGCCTTCAACCGCGTACCCGTGATGCTCGGTCAGACCAACAGCGAGCGCGGCCTGTTCACCTTCCAGAACTACGACTACCTCGGTACGCCGATGACGGCCGCGCAGTACGAGGCCGCCGTGCGTTCCGCGTACGGGGCCAACGCCGACAGGGTGCTCGCCGAGTACCCGCTCAGCGCCTATCCGACGCCGGGCCAGGCCTGGACCGCCGTCCAGAACGGCTCCACCTCCTACACCCGCCAACAGCTCATTGCCACGTTGTCCAAGTGGGTGCCCACCTACGCCTACGAGTTCGCCGAGAGCGACACCCCGCACTTCACCTCGATCTTCCTGCTCCAGCAGAAGAGCGAGACCGCGCGGAACTTCCCGTTCGGCGGCGCGATCCACGTCGACGACCTCGGCTACCTCTGGGACTACCTCGGCCAGACCCTGCCCTACGACGACGACCAGCTGGAGCTCTCCCACCAGATGATCACCTACTGGGGCCGCTTCGCCGCCGCGGGCGATCCCAACGGGCCCCGCACACCCGCCTGGCCCAAGTACCGGGCCAAGACGGGGGAGTTGTTGTCCTTGGTCGCCTGTGACACCGCTCCGTCGAGCGACCGGCCCCCGGCGGCCTGTTCCAAGGTCACCCGGGACTTCGGCAAGGAGCACAACCTCGGCTTCTGGGCGGGCCTGCCGTCCTGACCGGATCGCTGCCCCGACCGGGTCCTCAGCCGAGGGCCCGGTCCAGGTTGAAGGCCGCACTGATCAGCGCGAGATGGGTGAACGCCTGCGGGAAGTTGCCCTGTTGCTCACCGGTCTGGCTGATCTCCTCGGCATACAGGCCCAGATGGTTGGCGTACGTGAGCATCTTCTCGAAGGCGAGGCGCGCCTCCTCGATCCGGCCGGCGTGGACCATCGCCTCGACGTACCAGAACGAGCAGATGGAGAAGGTGCCTTCGTCGCCGCGCAGTCCGTCGGGGCTGGCCAGCGGGTCGTAGCGGTAGACCAGCGAGTCCGAGACCAGGTCGTGGGTGAGGGCGTCGAGCGTGGACAGCCACTTGGGGTCGGTGGGCGCGATGAACTTCGTCAGCGGCATCATCAGCACGGACGCGTCCAGCACCTCGCTGCCCTCGAACTGCGTGAAGGCCTGGCGGGACTCGGACCAGCCCTTGCTCATGATCCGCCGGTAGATCGTGTCCCGGCAGTCGCGCCAGCGCAGCAGATCGGCCGGCAGGCCGCGGCGGTTGGCCATCCGGATGGCCCGCTCGATCGCCACCCAGCACATCAGCCGCGAGTACAGGAAGGGCTTGCGGCCGCCGCGGGTCTCCCAGATGCCCTCGTCGGGCTGGTCCCAGTTGTCGCACACCCAGTCCACCAGCGCGCACACGTCGTCCCACTGGGCGCTGGAGACGGGCTTGGCCCACTTGTCGTAGAGGTAGATCGAGTCGATCAGCGCGCCGTAGATGTCGAGTTGGAGCTGCTCGGCGGCGGCGTTGCCGACCCGCACCGGCGCGGAGCCCTGATGCCCTTCCAGATGGTCGAGTTCGAGCTCGGGGAGGTCGGTGCGGCCGTCGATGCCGTACATGATCTGCAGCGGCCCCGAGGGCTTTCCGTCGCCCGGACTGATGTGCCGGGTCACGAACTTCATGAACGCCTCGGCCTCGCCGGTGAATCCGAGCCGCAGCAGCGCGTAGACACAGAAGGCGGCGTCGCGCACCCACACGTACCGGTAGTCCCAGTTGCGCTCGCCGCCGAGCTGTTCGGGCAGGCTGGTGGTCGGGGCGGCCACGATCGCGCCGGTGGGCGCGTAGGTGAGCAGCTTCAGGGTGAGGGCGGAGCGGTGCACCATCTCCCGCCAGCGGCCCCGGTACTTGGAGGCGGACAGCCAGCGCCGCCAGTAGTCCACCGTCGTGGCGAACTGCGCCTCGGCCTCCTCCTTCGCGCACCGGTGCGGCACGACATCGCGGCCGACCTGGTCGAGGGCGAAGACCGCCTGCTCGCCCTCGGCGAGCTTGAAGTCGGCCCGTACATCCGCTCCGTCGGCCTCCAGCGGCACGGTCGAGGTCAGCGCGAGCGACAGTTCGCCGGTGTCGAAGACGGCCGCCTCGCCGACCATGCGCACGGTGTGCGGCAGCGAGCCGTAGTCGAAGCGCGGGGCGACCCGGGTACGGAACGGGATGGAGCCGCGCACGCACACGACCCGGCGGATCAGCCGATGCCGCTCGGCGTCGCCGTCCTCGCCGTCGATCGGCATGAAGTCCTGCACCTCACCGACGCCCTCCTCGGTGAAGAACCGGGTGATCAGGACGTTGGTGTCCGGGAAGTAGAACTGCTTCGTCTTCGCCGGCACGGCCGCCGCGAGCTCGAAGGAGCCGCCGCGCTCCGCGTCCAGGATCGCCGCGAAGACGCTCGGCGCGTCGAAGGCCGGGCAGCAGTACCAGTCGATGGTGCCGTCGGTCCCGACCAGGGCCACGCTGCGCAGATCGCCGATCAGCCCGTGCTCGGCGATCGGCAGATAGCGGCGATCGCCCCCGGGGGTGTCCTCGTCGTTCTCCGTCGCGCTCATCGCAGCCTCCCGATCCCCCGACCCACAGTGCGCTCTCAGCCTAGGTGGAAACGGTCTTGCGGGCGCGAGGATCGAGGTGGCCGGAAGAGACTGTGGCCAGTCACACGACGTGGCCGGAAGAGACTGTGGCCAGTCACACGACGAGGACACCGTGCCCGTCACACCACGAGGACGTCGATGCCCGCCTCCTCGAAGCGCCGTACCGTGTCCGGGCCCGCCGCCGTGTCCGTGACGAGCGTGTCCACCGTCTCGGCCGCGCAGATCCGGGCGAACGCGCGCCGGCCGAGTTTGCTGGAGTCGGCGGCGACGACCACGCGCTCGGCACGCTCGCACAGCGTCCGGTTGATCGCGGCCTCCGCCTCGTCGTGCGCGGCGGCCCCGTGCGTGACGTCGAAGGCGACGACACCGAGCACCGCCACGTCGAGGGTGATCTGCCCGAGCACTCCGTCGGCGAGCGGCCCGATCAACTCGTACGACTGCGGCCGGGCGACCCCGCCGGTCACCACGATCTTGAACTGGGGGCGTACGGCCAGCTCGTTGGCGATGTTGAGCGCGTTCGTGACGACGGTGAGGGCGGGGGAGCCGGTGCCGAGATCGCCGCGTACGGCCAGGGCGCGCGCCACCTCGGTGGTCGTCGTCCCGCCGGTCAGGCCGACGGCCTCGCCGGGTGCGACGAGATCCGCGACCGCCTTCGCGATGCGCTGCTTCTCGGAGGCGTGCCGGGCGGTCTTGTAGCGCAGCGGCAGCTCGTAGGACACCCCGTGCACGACCGCGCCGCCACGGGTGCGGACCAGCATCTGCTGCTCGGCGAGCTGGTCGAAGTCGCGCCGGATCGTCGCGGCCGAGACCGCCAGCTCGACGGCCACCTCCTCGACGTCAAGGCGGCCCCGCTCGACGAGCAGCTCCAGCAGCGTCTTCCAGCGGGCGTCGCGCGACATCCGACCTCTCCGTTCCCTGGCCCGTCCGTCGGCCGGTGGTCGATCTTCCGGCGACCCTAGCGCACCTGGAGTGCGCTCGAATGCTTGATTGTGCTCGAAAGCTCGCTATATCTTGCAGGAACAATCATATCCGGGGAGGGGTACGGCATGACGTACGTCGAGGACGAGCTGACCAGCCAGCCCGAGTGCTGGACGCGGGCCGCGGGGGAAGCGGCCCGGTATGCCGAGGTGCTTCCGGCGCCGGGGGAGCGGGTCGCGATCGTCGGCTGCGGCACCTCGTACTTCATGGCGCAGGCCGCTGCGGCTCTGCGTGAGGGCGCCGGCCAGGGCGAGACGGACGCCTTCGCTGCCTCCGAGTACCCGCACGGGCGCTCTTACGACCGTGTCGTGGCCCTGACCCGGTCCGGCACTACCACCGAAGTCCTGGAACTGCTCGGCGAGTTGACCGGCCGCACCCGCACCACCGCGATCACCGCGGACCCGAACACCCCGATCATGACGGCCGCCGACGACGTCGTCGTCCTCGACTACGCGGACGAACGCTCCGTGGTGCAGACCCGGTTCGCGACCACCGCGCTGACCCTGCTCCGCGCCTACATCGGCGTGCACCCCGACACCGCCGTGGCCGACGCCCGTACCGCGCTGGAGACACCACTGCCCGAAGGGCTGGTCGACTGCACGCAGTTCACCTTCCTGGGGCGCGGCTGGACGGTAGGCCTCGCCAACGAGGCCGGGCTGAAGATGCGCGAGGCCTCCCTCGCCTGGACCGAGGCCTACCCCGCGATGGAGTACCGGCACGGCCCCATCAGCATCACCACCAAGGGCACCGCGACCTGGATGCTCGGCGAGGCGCCCGAAGGACTCGCCGAACAGGTCCGCGCCACCGGCGGGTTGTGGGTGGCCGGTGGCCTCGACCCGCTCGCCGAACTGGTCCGCGCCCAGCGCCTCGCGGTCGCCGTCGCCGCGGCCAGGGGTCTCGATCCGGACGCCCCGCGCCATCTCACCCGCTCGGTGATCCTCGCCCCCTGACCCGCCCCTGAGAAAGGACCGAAAAGGAGAAACCGTGCCCCTCGTCACCACCGGAGAACTGGTCACCCGCGCCGCCGCCGCACACTCCGCCGTACCCTCCTTCAACGTCATCACCTTGGAACACGTCGAGGCCGTCATCGCCGGTGCCGAGGCCGCGCAGGCGCCCGTCGTCCTCCAAGTCAGCGAGAACGCCGTCAAGTTCCGCTACGGCCGCCTCCTCCCGCTGGCCCGCGCGGCCGTCGCCGCCGCCGAACGCGCCTCCGTGCCCGTCGCGTTGCACCTCGACCACGTCCAGAGCGACGACCTGCTGCGCCAGGCGGCGACCGCCGGCTTCAGCTCGGTGATGTACGACGCGGCCCGGCTGCCCTACCTCGACAACCTCGCCGCGACCCGGGCCGCCGCCGACTGGGCGCACTCCCAAGGGCTGTGGATCGAGGCCGAGTTGGGCCAGGTCGGCGGCAAGACCGGCGAGCCGCAGCTGGACGCCCACGCGCCCGGCGCCCGTACCGACCCGGTGGAGGCAGGGGCCTTCGTAGCCGACTCAGGCGTGGACGCTCTCGCCGTCGCCGTCGGCAGCACGCACGCGATGACCACCCGCACCGCCACCCTCGACCACGCCCTGATCAAACGCCTCGCCGCCGCCGTGGACGTCCCGCTCGTTCTGCACGGCTCCTCCGGAGTGCCGGACGACGAACTCGTCGCCGCGGTCGCCGGCGGCATCGCCAAGGTCAACGTCGGCACCGCCCTCAACCTCGCCATGACCGGCGCCATCCGCGACTTCCTCGCCGCCCACCCGGAGGCGGTCGACTCGCGCAAGTACCTGAGCGTGGGCCGCGAGGCGATGGCGGAGGCGGCCCGACGGATCATCCAGGTGCTGGGCGGGACATCGGCGTAGGCACAGCCGTGGTCATGGTCGTGGTCGGGGCCCTTGTGACGCGGCCCGCTCACCGGACCACGGCCATTCGGTTGCGGCCCGCTCAACGGACCGCAGCCATTTGGCCGCAGCTCGGGCGTCCCTAGGGTCCTTTCCATGAGCGTTCCTGGCGACATGAGCAGCGACAACGGCCCCCTGCGGATCGGGGTGCGGATCCCGCCGTGCGACCGTGCGGATCGCGTGGCGCGGACGGCACGGCGGGCCGAGGAGTTCGGGTTCGACCAAGTGTGGTTCCCCGACTCGCAGTTGCTGTGGCGGGACGTGTTCACCACTCTCACCGCGACCGCCCTGGCCACCGAGCGGATCGGCCTCGGCACCGCCGTCACCAACCTCGCGACCCGACACCCGTCCGTCGTCGCCTCGGCCGCCCGCAGTGTCGCCGAACTCGCGCCCGGCAGGTTCACCCTCGGTCTCGGTGTGGGCAACAGCTCCGTGGCGCCCGTCGGTCTGCGGCAGAGCACTTCGGCCCAACTGCGCGAGGGGCTGGGCATGTTGCGGGCCCTGCTGGACGGGCGGGAGTGGGACTTCGAGGGCAAGGTCCGCTCACGGCTGCGCGACCCTCAGCCCACGGTCCCGCTGCATCTGGCGGCGAGTGGACCTCGTAACCTCCGGCTCGCCGGTGAGATCGCCGACGGTGTCATTCTGCTCAGCGGGGTCTCACCGCGGACCTTGGCCGCCGCCACCGCGCGGGTGCGAGAAGGCGCCGAGGCGGTCGGCCGGAGTGCCGAGGCGCTGCCGGTGACCGTGTCCGCGTTCTGTGCGGTCACCGACGACATCGAGGCCGAGGCCCGGCTGATCAAACCGATCTGCGCCTCGATCGCCCAGAACGGCGGTGCGTCCTTCCTCGCCCTCGCGGGCATCGACGTGGACGTCCCGGCGACGGTGGAGGGCGTCTACCCGGACCTCGTGCATGCCGAGGACTGGGACGCGGCGGTCCGGATCTGCTCGGCCTGGATCAGCGACGAGGCGGCCGTCCGGTTCGCCGAGGAGTTCTGCCTGTTCGGCACGGCCGCGCAGATCACGGAACGGCTCCGGACCCTGCGCGCGTCGGGAGTGACCGACGTGTTCCTCCAGCACGTCGGCTCCTACGACCCGCCCACCGAACTGATCGAGACCGTCGGCGCCTCGGTCCTGCCGGCCCTGCGCTCCGCCGCCCCGCACGCGTGAGAACGTCAGCGCGGTCCCGCCACGGGCAGCAGATCCTTGCGTACGACGCCGTCCTGGACGACACACACGATGTTGCCGGGGTCGCCGAGCACCCCGATGTCCGCGAGCGGGTCGCCGTCGCACAGGACGAGGTCGGCGGTCTTGCCCACGGCCAGGGTGCCGAGGCGGTCGGAGAGGCCCAGGAGCTCGGCGGAGGTGCGGGTGCCGGCGACGATCGCGGCCATGGGGTCCATGCCCAGCTCCACGAGGAAGCCGAGCTCCAGCAGGTTCTGGCCGTGCGGGCAGACCGCGGCGTCCGTGCCGAGCGCGATGCGGGCGCCCTGGTCGATGGCGCGCGCGATGTTCTCCTTGGTGATGCCCGACCAGCGGATCTTCTTCTGGTAGTGGTGCCCGGGCATCAGGTCCTTGTCGATGCCCGCGAACACGGTGGACAGGGTCGGCACGACGAAGGTCCCTCGCTCGTTCGCCAGGTCCAGCGCCCGCTCGTCCAGGCCGTAGCCGTGCTCGATGCTCGTGACACCGCCGCGGATGGCGGTGAGGATGCCCGCGGTGCCCTGGGCGTGCGCGGCGACCGGCTTGCCGCCGTGCCGCCGGCACTCGTCCACGACGGCCCGGATCTCCTCCTCCAGGAGGCCCTCGTCCTCGGGCTGGTCGTAGGGGCTGGCCATGCCGCCGGTGGCGCAGATCTTGATGACGTCGGCGCCCGCGCGGATCATCCTGCGCACCGCGAGGCGCGACTCGTCCACGGTGTCGGCCAGCTCGGCCATCTCGCCGCCGCTGAGGTCGGTGCCGTCGAGGAGACGGAAGTCGGCGTGGCCGCCGGTGTGGCTGATGATCCGGACCGCGGTGTGCAGCCGGGGTCCGACGATCCGGCCGCTCTCGACGGCGGTACGGAACCCGGTGGACAGTCCGCCCAGGTCACGGGCGGTGGTGATGCCGGCGTCCAGGGTCTGCCGGAGCCGGGTCGCGGTGTCGTACGTGACAAGGACCGGATCGAGCTCGCCCCGGCGGCCGGGCGGCGAGCCCTGCGCGTACGCGAGATGGGTGTGGCAGTCGAAGAACCCGGGGAGCACCGTCCGGCCGCCGGCGTCGATGATCCGGACCGCGGAAGGGTCGTCGGGGACGGGCGGGGCACCGGCGGCCGGGCCCGCGTAGGCGAGGTTTCCCGCCGCGTCCGAGACGATGACGGCATCGTCCACCGGGAGCGCACCGGTACCGTCGATGAGACGGGCGTTCTCGAATCGCAGCGCGGTCCTCAAGGTCTCTTGCGTCATGGCATCCGTCATGGTGAGGCCGAATCACTCCTCGGAATCAGGAACCTCGGTGGTCGACCGCGGTTGTCGGGATCAGGCGAAAGGGAGTCTGCAATGGACGAGAGAACCCCGCGCTACGGTGCAGCTTCCGGTCGTGATTTCACTTCGGCACGCAGAAATGCGCCGCCCCAGGAGACGCAGGATTTCGCTGCCCCGGAACTCGACGAACTCGACCGCGGTGTCGTGCACGCGCTGCAGATCCACCCCCGGGCCCCGTGGACCCTCGTGGGCGATGTGCTCGGCGTCAATCCGGTGACCGTCGCCCGGCGCTGGCAGCGGCTGGAGGAGGCGGGACTCGCCTGGGTGACCGCCTATCCGCGTCTGTCCGACTTCCGGATCGTGGTGACGGGCATCGTGGAGGTCGACACCGAACCGGGGGTCGCCGAGGACGTGGCGCACGCCCTGGCCCGGCAGCACGAGGTGGCGAACGTCAAGATCACGGCCGGTGGCCGCGATGTCGTGGCCGCCGTACAGACCAGGGACCTGGACGAACTGGCCCACCTCACCACGCTGCTCTTCCAGCGCACACCCGGCGTACGCGCGACGCGCACACACGTCTCCACCGGCGTTCCCACCGAGGGCAGCCGCTGGCGGCTGCGCAGCCTCGACGCGGCCCAGTGCGCACGGATCGAGGCCAGCCACGCCTCGGACGTCCCGCCCGATCAGGGCACGGGTGCCCAGCCGCCCTGGGACGCTCTGGACGCGCAGATCCTGGAGCTGCTCAGCTCCGACGGCCGTATGTCGATCCGCGCCCTGGCCACCGCCACCGGTGTCGGTCTCACCACGGTCCGCCGCAGACTCCAGTCGCTGCTGGCCTCCCGGGTGAACCTGCGCTGCGACCTCGCCAGGCCCCTGTCCGGGTGGCCGCTGTCGGCGGTGTACTTCGCGTCCGTACCCGCCCAGTACCTGGAGGAGACCAGCCGCGTCCTGTCCAACGTTCGGGAGGTGCGGTCGTGCGCGATCACCGCGGGCCCCCACAACCTCGTGATCGACGTGTGGCTGCGCGCGCTGGCCGACGTGCACACCTTCGAGGCGCACCTGTCGCGGCGGCTGCCCCGGCTCGTGATCGACGACCGCTCGGTGGTGCTGCGCACCGTGAAGCACATGGGCCGGCTGCTGGACCGGGACGGCCGCTGCGTCGGCGTCGTACCGCTGCGCGAACCGCAGGGCACCCACCCGCCGGCGGCGGACCCCGCCGTCGTACCGGCCGACAAGACCTCCTGGCGCTGAGGAGCACCGGTGCGATCCACGTACATCCCCTCGGCCGGCGGCCACCTGCGCTCGATCGACATCCCCGGTGAGGGGCCCGCGCGGGTGTACCTCCACGGGCTGGGGTGCGCAGGCTCCGCCGACTTCGCGGGGATCGTCACGCATCCCCGTCTCTACGGCGGACGCGCGATCGTCGTCGACCTGCTGGGCCATGGCTTCAGCGACCGCCCGGCGACATTCCCGGGCACGCTGGAGGCCCACGCGGCATCGGTCGCCGCCGTTCTCGACCACTGCGGGATCGAGGGCGCCGTGCTCGTCGGGCACTCGATGGGCGGCGCCGTCGCGATCGTCCTCGCCGCGACCCGCCCGGACCTGGTCTCCCGGGTCGTCGTGGCCGAACCGAACCTGCGCGCGGGCGGCGGGCTGTACAGCAAGGCCATCGCCGCCTATCGCGAGGAGGACTTCGTCAGCCATGGATTCCGGGCCGTACTGGCGGAGTTGGAGCCCGACTACGCGGCACGGGTGAGGGCGGCGGACCCCGCGATCCTGCACCGCAGCGCCGTGAGCCTGGTCGCCGGGACGACTCCGGGGACGGCGGAACTCCTCTACGGTCTGCCGCAGCCGCGGGTGATGCTGATCGGCGCCCGCAGCCGCCCCTACGAGGACGAGCCCGCCGTCCGGCAGGCCGGCATCCCCGTCGTCGAAGTCCCCGACGCGGGCCACCACATGATGCGCGACAACCCCGAGGGATTCGTGGCGGCCCTGGTCGAGGCCGGCGCGAATCCCGCCGCCCGCACGGGAGTTGTCAGCGCGGGACGCGATGCGACTCATGGCGGGCGAGCCGGGCCGCGATGACGCCCGAGGCCTCGGTCAGGGCCGCGAGCAGCCGGGGCAGCCTGCTGCCCGCCGTGGGCGAGATGACGGACAGTGCCCCCAGGTAGCTGCCGTCGGTGTCGCGCACGGGCACCGCGACGGCGAGGTAGCCGACGCGTTTCTCCTCGACCTCCACGGCGTAGCCCTTCTCCCTGATCCGGTCGAGTTCGCCGGGCAGTTGGGCGGGCGTGAGGGTGTGCGGAGTGCGGCGGACCATGTGGGGGATGACCTGCGCGAGCGGGTAACGCTCGGGGAGCAGGGCGAGGGTGAGCTTTCCCGCGGCGGTGCTGTGCAGCTCCATGCGCCGGCCGTCGGCGGTGGAGCCGGCGTGGTTGCGGTGCGTGCCGATGCTCTCGACGCACAGCAGGTCGGAGTGGTGGGGTATCGCCAGGATGACGGCGTTGTCGAGGCCCTGGGCGAGGCTCTCGACGACGGGCCTGGCCGCTTCGCGCAGGGTGCGCTGACGGGGTGAGCGCAGGCCCATCGTGTAAAGCCGTACGCCCAGGCGGTAGTTGCAGCCGTCGCGCTCCAGGAAGTCGGTGGCGACGAGCTCCTGGCAGAGCCGGTGGACGGTCGCCTTGGCTATCCCGGTACGGGACCTCAGCTCGGCCAGACCGAGCGAGAGGTCGTCGTCGCCGAAGGCCGACAGGATGAGACTCACCTTGCCGAGCACCGAATTCGGCTGCTCGCCGGTCTCCCGGATCTTGCCGGCGGTGGTCATCGCTCCGCTCGCGGTGGTCATCGTGCCGCCGCCCATTCGAGGATTTGCTTGGAGAACTCCTCGGGGAGCTGTTCCGGCAGTGGTACGTGTCCGCCGTCGATGACCCGAGTCTCACAGCCGGCGGCCGCGAACTTCTCCAGACCCGGCAGGGAGTAGTGGTCGCCGGAGGCGCAGACGGCGAGGATTCGGGCGGTGATCAGAGGCAGACGCTGGTCCATCATCGAGCCCCGTACCGCCACATGCCCCTCCTCCACGCGGTCCAGCACGGTCAGCGCGTCGATCATGAAGCGGTTGAGGGCGGCCTCCTCACCGGGCCGGTAGAACTCGCGCCGGTGGTTCCACAGTTCGAGGAGGTGTGAGCCGTCGGGCTGAGGGACGACGTGGTCGACGGGCTTGCGCTCGCCCGCCGTGCGTCGCTTCTCCTCGTCGATGAAGGGCGTGGCGGACAGCAGCAGACTCGCGACCCGGTCCTGGTGGCGGGCGGCGAGTTCCACCGCGATCACCCCGCCGGTGTGGTGCCCCACCAGGTGGAAGCGCTCCAGTCCGAGTTCGTCGATCAGCGCGTCGGCCGCGTCGGCCCACCGCTCGATCGTGTGGGGTTCGTCGGGTTTCGCGGAGGCGCCGAAGCCCAGGGTGTCCATGGCGATGGCCCGGTGCACGGCGCCGACCCGCGGCAGCACCTCCAGGTACTCGGTCCAGGATCGCGGTGTCTGATGGAGCATCAGCACCGGTTCGCCCGTGCCGCATTCGGCATAGTGCAACTGGCCGAAGGGGCTGGGCACATAGCCGCGGCGCAGCGTGTCCGTCATGAGTGACCTCCTGGTTTGTGGCAAGCCGTCAGATGGCCGGGTGTCTGTTCGGTGAGTGCGGGGCGTTCGCTGCGGCAGTGGTCGTCGGCCAGCCAGCAGCGGGAGGAGAAGGGGCAGCCGGTCGGGACGTCCGCCGGCGAGGGCAGCTCGCCTTTGAGGACGATCCGTTCGCCCGGGTCGGTGTCGCCCGCCGTGGCAGCCCCCGGTTCCAGGACGGAGGAGAGCAGCGCCATGGAGTAGGGGTGCTGCGGATCGGCGAACAGCTGCTGCGCCGGGGCGAGTTCGACGATCGACCCGAGGTACATCACGGCCACCCGCTCGCTGAGGTGGCGGACCACACCGAGGTTGTGCGAGATGAACAAGTAGGCGATGCGGTCGCGCTGTTGGATCTCCTGGAGCAGGTTGAGGATCTGCGCCTGGATGGAGACGTCGAGCGCGGACGTCGGCTCGTCGAGGACGATGACGGACGGCTGCGGGGCCAACGCGCGGGCGAGCGCGAGGCGTTGACGCTGACCGCCGGAGAACTCGTGCGGATAGCGGCCGGCGGCCGCCGCGTCGAGGCCGACCTCTTCCAGGACCTCGGCCAGCCGGGTGCGCCGGTCGGCGCGTGCCACTCCTCGGGCGCGCAGCGGTTCCTCGATGCTGGAGCCGACAGGCAGCCGGGGGTTGAGCGAGCCGTTGGGATCCTGGAACACCATCTGCACCGCACGCCGGAACGCCTTCAGGTCGGCGCCCTTCGGCTGGTGCGTCATGTCCCGGCCCTCGAAGCGCACTTCGCCGCGGGTGGGCCGGTACAACCGGGTCGCGATCCGGCCCAGCGTGCTCTTGCCGCACCCGGACTCGCCGACCAGGCCGACCGTCTCGCCGGGGTTCAGGGTCAGCGAGATGTCGTCCACGGCCCGGACACCGGAACGGCCCGGGCGGCGGCCGAACTCATGGCCGATGCCGGAGAGTTCGAGGAGCGGCGGCCCGGTGTCCGCCGCGAGGGGCCGGGCCGTCGGTTCGGCCACGGTCAGGGCCGGCTGCGATTCACTCATTTTTTCCTCCGGCATCCGTCGGGGCGTCCTCCAGGTCGCGCCAGCAGCGCGACACCCACCCCGCACCGACGGGTCGCAGCGGCTGCGGCGCGGCACACGCGTCGGCGACGCTCGGACAGCGCGGCGCGAAGCGGCAGCCGGGCAACCGGCGTGCCTCGTCCGTGAGTTGACCGCGGATCGCGGTCAGCGGAGTGCCGTCGCTCTCCCGCATCCGGGGTACCGCCGCGAGCAGCGCCCGCGTGTAAGGGTGCTTGGGCGCGGTCAGCACCTGGTCGACCGTGCCGGACTCCACAGCCTGTCCGGCGTACATCACCTGCACCCGACTGCACATCGCCGTGATGACACCGAGGTCGTGCGAGATGAGCAGCATCCCCATGCCGTGCTCCTCCTGGAGCGAGCGCAGCAGTTGGAGGATCTCGGCCTGCACGGTGACGTCCAGCGCGGTCGTCGGTTCGTCGGCCAGCAGCAGCCGCGGGTTGCCCGCCATGGCGATGGCGATGACGACGCGCTGCCGCATACCGCCGGACAGCTCGTGCGGGAACTGCCGGGCCCGGCGCTCGGGCGAAGGGATCTCCACCAGGCGCAGCAGCTCCACCGCCCGCTCCTGCGCTTCCTTCCGGCTGGCCTTCCCGTGGATCCGCAGCACCTCCGCGACCTGTGCGCCGACCCGCATGCACGGGTTCAGCGAGGTCATCGGCTCCTGGAAGACCATCGCCACCCGGTCGCCGCGCAGGCTCTCCAACTCGGCCGCGCTGCTGCCCAGCAGATCCGTGCCGCAGGCCTCCAGCCGGTCGGCCCGGACGTCGGCGCCGGAGCCCAGCAGCCCCATCGCCGCGAGGGCGACACTGGACTTGCCGCAGCCGCTCTCGCCGATCAGACCGACCACCTCGCCCTGTTCGACGCGGAGATCCACCCCCGAGACCACGTCCGAGCCGCCGAATCCGATCCGCAGTCCGGAGACGTCGAGGACCGGGCCCGTGCCACCGGTCTCGGTGGCGGCACGGGCGGGCGTCAGGGTGTCGGCACTCACTGGGACAGCCACGCGTTCTTGAGGTTGAGGCGGGTCGCCGTGGCGTCCGGCTGGTAGCCGTGCAGCTTGTCGCTCCACGCCTCGCCGCGCACGGCCTTGGCGTAGGGCACCAGCATGTAGGCCTCGTCGGCGATGTACTGGGCGAGCTGGTGGTAAAGGGTGACCCGCTTGTCGTTGTTCTCCTCGCTCTTCGCGGCCGCCATCAGGTCCCACAGGTGCTGGTCCTTGACCTTGGTCCCCGGGCTGCCCTTGGCGAACCACAGGTCGAGGTACTGACTCGGGTCGGCGTTGAGCACACTCGTCATCATCACCATGTCGGTGTACTCGCCGGCCAGCACCTTCGGCACGACACTCGTGAACGGCACGAGCTTGAGGTTGAGCGTGATGCCGACCTTGGCCAGCTGCGCCTTCATCAGCTCCATCGCGGAGATGTCGGGCCCGTAGGCCGGGTCGCTGGGCGCGAGCAACTCGATGCTGACCTGGCTCTTGCCGGCCGCCTTGAGGAGCGCCTTGGCCTTCGCCTGGTCCGGCGTGTACATCGGGTCGGCTGCCGTGGGCGTGGTGCCGTACGGGTCCTGCGGCGGGATGACGTAGCCGAAGGTCGCCGATCCGCTGCCGAGCGTCTTGATCAGGGTCTTGCGGTCGATGGCGAGGTTGAACGCCTGCCGCACCCGCTTGTCCGCGAGCGGGCCGCTCAGGGTGTTCATGTTGAGCCAGATGCTGGACACCAGCGGCCCGTTCGCCTCGGTGACACCGCTCGTGGACTTGACGTCCTCGACCATGCGCAGGTCGCGGAAGGACAGCAGCTGCACGGAGTCGGAGCGCAGCGAGGCCACGCGTGAGGTCTCGTCGGGGATGAGCCGGTAGATCACCGTGTCGAGGTAAGGCTTCGGCTTGTCCCAGTAGCCCTTGTAGCCGGAGAGCTGGATGGAGATGCCCTTCGACCACTTCTTCAGGGAGAAGGGGCCGGTGCCGTTCTCCGACTGCTTGAGCTCGTTCGCGGACCGGGAGGTCGTCCACTTCTTGCTCATGACGGCCCCGCTCCACGGCCGGGCGAGGAAGTTGTAGAGCGACGGCTGCGGGGCGCTCAGCTTCAGCTCCACCGTCTTGGCGTCCACGGCGGTGACCGTCTTGATCTTGTACTGCTGGGTGTACGGCGACTTGATCGCGGGATCCATCAGCCGCTCCAGGCTGAAGATCACGTCGTCGGTGGTGAGCTTGCTGCCGTCGTGGAAGGTGACCCCGTCGCGGAGCGTGAACCGGTGGGTGGTGGCGTCCACCTGCTGGTAGCTCTTGGCCAGGCCGGGCTTGATCTGGCCCTTGCTGTCCAGGCTCAGCAGGCCCTCGTAGAACTGCGCGACGATCTGCTGGTCGAAGTACGCCTGGGCCACCTGCGGGTCGAAGCCGACGGTGGGCTCCCCGTCGAGCCCGATGGTGAGGGTGCCGCCGCTGACCGGCTTCCCGGAGACCTTGCCGGCCGTGGTGGCCGTACCGCCGCAGCCCGCGAGCAGCAGACCGGCCAGCGTGGTCCCGCCGAGCGCCAGCGCGTTTCTGCGCGTGTAGGTGTGGTTCGTCATCATGACCGCCTGTTTCTCAAGAACGTGAGGGTGAAGTGACGTGGTGCGAGAGCCCGTTCAGGACGTACGGCGCTTGCCGCGCGGTTTGAGGTGTTCCTGGAGGCCGTCGGAGATGAGGCCGAAGGCCGCGGTGGCGATGGCCAGGGTGATGCCGGGGACGATCACCAGCAGGGGGTCGTCCTTCATGTAGCGCTGCCCCTCGAAGATCATCCGGCCCCAACTCGGCGTCGGCGGCTGGATGCCGAGACCCAGATAGCTCAGGGACGCCTCGACCAGCACGCAGGTCGCCGCCGTGTTGGCGTACTGGACGAGCGCGGAGGACAGCACGTTCGGCAGCACATGGCGGCCGATGACCACGGGGGTGCGTACGCCGGCGATGCGGGCCGCCGAGACGAAGTCGCGCTCGCGCACGGTGAGCGCCGGAGCCCGTACGATCCGCGCGAAGTAGGGCACGAAGATCAGCCCCATGCCCCCGATGAGGACCCACATGCCCGGGCTGAAGATCGACACCAGCACAAGTGCCAGCAGCACCGAGGGGATCGACATCGCGGTGTCCATCGCGGCCATCAGCACCGCGTCCAGGCGCCGCGCGTTGTAGCCCGCGACGAGACCGATCGGGACGCCGATCAGCGCGGCCACCGTGGTCGCCCCGAAGGCGACCAGGAGGGACTGCCGGGCCGCGGCGAAGGTCCGGGTGAACAGGTCACGGCCGAGGTTGTCGGTGCCCAGCCAGTGGCTGCCCGAGGGACCGGTGAGCAGCGACTCGCCGACGTCCGTCGGCGCGTAGCGGCCGAAGGCGCCGATGAGCAGGGCCGCCAGCACGATCGCGCCGAGGATGCAGACACCCGTGGTCAGCGTCGGGTTCCAGCCGAGCCGGGGCCTGCGGCGCGGTGCCGCGGTCGCGGTGACGGCGGCGGTGGGCGCGGGGGATTCAACCGTCACGGCGTGCTCCTGTCGTGCGGATGCGCGGGTCGATGAGGGGATAGACCAGGTCGGTCAGCAGGTTGATCAGCACATAGGAGGCGCCGAGCGCGAGGATCGCGCCCTGGATCACCGTGAAGTCGTGCTGGGTGATGGAGTTGACGATCAGCGAGCCGAGGCCGGGGAGGGCGAAGACCTGCTCGACGATGACGGTGCCGCCGACCAGCACCCCGAGCTGTAGACCACCGGCGGTGACCACCGGCACCAGCGCGTTGCGCAGCGCGTGCCGCAGCATCAGCCGCCGGCGCCCCGCGCCCTTCGCCGCCGCCGTCCGCATGAAGTCCTGGCCCTCGACGTCGAGGACGGCGGCCCGCATGTACCGGCAGAGCGTCGCGCCGAACGGGATGCCCAGGGCGATGGCGGGGAGCAGCAGCACCTGGAGGTTGAGCAGCGGATCCTCGGAGAACGGCACGAAGGAGAAGAGGGGCCAGGCCGGTGCCAGCGTGCTCACCAGGAGGACCATGACCGTGCCGACCACGAACGGCGGGACGGCGAGCCCCATGAACGCGGCGCTGTTGACCACCCGGTCCCTGGCGCGGCCCTGATGCATGGCCGACCAGATCCCTGCCGGGATGCCCCACAGGACCGCGATCACCGCGGCGTACACGGCGAGTTCGAGGCTCACCGGAAGCCGGGCGGCGACCTGTGCGCCGACGCTCTGCCCGTCCAGCAGCGACGAGCCCAGGTCGCCCCGCACGGCATGCCCGATCCAGCTCAGGTACTGCGACCACACGGGCTGGTCGAGCCCCAGCTGATGGGTGATCTGGGCACGCAGCTCGGGAGTCGAGTTCTCGCCGGCGATCAGGGCCGCCGGATCGCCGGGGACCAGATGGGACAGCGCGAACACGATGGCGCTGAGGCAGAGGACCACCGCGAGCGAGCGCAGCACACGGATCGACAGATAGCGCAGCACTGGATCTCTCCCCTATATCGCGGCGGCCGACGTCGACGCCCGGGGCGTCGAACGGGTCGGATCGAAGGGACGGCGCCGCGCGGCCAGCGCGCCGGGGACGGACTCGGCCGCGTTCGGGTCCGTTACCCGGCCCTCGCGGAACACCGCGCTGAGCCGCCGCCGGTCACCGAGCACACTCAGATCGGCGAGCGGATCACCGTCGACCAGCAGCAGGTCCGCCCACATCCCCGGAGCGACCGTCCCGGTCCTGGCGCCCAGCCCGAGGGCGTCGGCGGCGGCCGAGGTCGCCGCGACCAGTGCCTCGGCCGGCGTCATGCCGATCTGCTCGTGCAGCAGCTCCAGTTCGCGGGCGTGGTTGCCGAAGCGCATCGTGTTGGACGAGTCGCTGCCGGCGATGATCCGTACGCCGGCCTGATGAGCGAGGCGTACGGACGTGAGCCGCCGCTCGCGCAGCACCTCCGCCTTCTCCAACTGCTCGGTGGCCAGGCCGCGTTGATCCCCGTGCTCCAGCATGAACTCGCTGAGCGACAGGGTCGGGCACAGGAACGTGCCCTGTTCGAGCATCAGCTCCACGAGGTCCTCGTCGAGGTCGGAGCCGTGCTCCAGGGTGTCCACCCCGGCGGTGAGCGCCGGGGTGATCCCGGCCCGGGTGTGTGCGTGGGCCGCCACCCGCAGGTCCAGGGCGTGCGCCTCGTCGACGATCGCGTCGATCTCGGCGTCCGTGTAGTTGCGCCACTCGGTCTTGTCGCCGAGCGAGAGCGTGCCGCCGCTGGTGCAGATCTTGATCAGGTCCACGCCCATCCGGGCGTACTCCCTGACCCGCTTGCGGCACTCGTCGACACCGTCGGCCGGCGGCCACATCCGCTTCTCGTCGAGCGTCGCCGGACAGAACATGTCGCCGTGCCCGGCGGTCATGCCCACGAGCCCCGAGGCGACGACCCGCGCCCCGTCGAGGACGTGCTCGTCGATCACGTGCTTGACGGCCACCTCGGGCAGCGAGCCCGCGGTGTCCCGGACGGTGGTGAAACCGGACCGCAGCGCCTCGCGGGCGTTGGCCGCGGCATGGAGGGTCTGCTCCTCGATCGAGGTCAGCATGTTCCACAGGTGCACGTCGTGCGGCCGGTTGCTCGCGTTGGACCGCAGATGCACATGGCAGTCGATGAGGCCGGGCAGCAGGGTCAGACCCCGCAGGTCGTACACGGTGTCCCCAGGAGCCGTCGCCACCGTGTCCGCGGCACCCACCTCGGCGATCACGGCGCCGTCGATCACCACGGTCGCGTCCGACCGCGCGGCACGGCCGGTGCCGTCGATCAGGGTCACCCCCGACAGAACCGTTCGCTCGGTCATACGGGGCTCCTGTGGGCGGTGGTTCCAGATGTGGCGGGAATCGTCATGAGGCCGGATTCACTCCCCTTCGCGGGAACTGGTAAGGGGGAGTGTGAGGCGACGATGGTGTGGCTGTGTTGCGGTGCAGTTTTCACTTGGAGTTCGCTCGGGACGCGCAGGAATGCGCCGCCCCTGGAGGCGCAGTTTTCCGCCACCCGCGGTGGATCCCGGGGCCCGTCACGCACTCTCGGGAAGCGAGCCGACGAAGGCCGTGTCGGCGCCCACCGGGCCCAGGGCGGTCGCCCCGCCCGGGGTGCCGAGAGGAGCCGTACGGCCCGCCAGGGGCTCCTCGAAGAAGCGGCGGTTGTCGGCGCGGAACTCCGGGTCGGCGAGCCGGTCGACGGTGATCGCCTGCTCGGGGCAGGCCGTCTCGCAGGCGCCGCAGTCGATGCACTCCACGGGGTTGATGTAGAGCTTGCGCTCGCCTTCGTAGATGCAGTCGACCGGGCATTCCTCCATGCAGGAGCGGTCCATGATGTCGACGCAGGCCGATCCGATGACGTAGGCCATGTCAGTTCTCCTTCTCGGTGGAATGACCGGGGAACAGTGCCGCCTCGGGGTCGATGACGGTGGCCGCGTTGTTCACGGCGGTGGCGACCTCGCCGAAGCCGACGGAGATCAGCCGGACCTTGCCCGGGTAGTCGGTGATGTCGCCGGCCGCGAACACGCGGGGCAGATTGGTGGCCATCCGGGTGTCCACGGAGATCCGCCGGGCCTGGAGTTCGAGTCCCCAGGTCTGCAGCGGGCCGAGGTCGGCGATGAAGCCGAGGGCGGCGACGACGGTACGGGCGGGCAGCAGCCGAGTGGTTTTCTCGGTACGGTGCCGGACCTCGACCCGCTCGACTCCCAACTCGCCGTGCAGCGCGCTCACTTCGGAGTCGGTGATCAGCTCGATGCCGAGGGCGCGCACCTTCTCCACGCTCGCCGCGTGCGCCCGGAACCGCGCGCTGCGATGGACGAGCGTGACGGACCGGGCGATGGGAGCGAGCAGCGCCGCCCAGTCGAAGGCGCTGTCACCGCCCCCGACGACCACCACGTCGTGATCGGTGTGGGCGACCGGGTCCGGCACGAAGTACACCTGCCCGCGCCCGAGATACGCCTCGCCCGCAGGAAGCGGTCTGGGGGTGAACGTCCCCACCCCGCCCGTGATCACAACTGCCCCCGCCCGTACGAGGGTTCCGTCGTCGGTGCGGACGAGCGGACGGCCGTCGGGGCCGTGGGCCAGGTCGACCGCCCGCTGCCCCAGGAGGTAGCGGACGCCGTACGGCGCGGCCTGGGCGACCAGGTTGTCGACGAGGTCGCGACCGCGCACCGACGGGAATCCGGCGATGTCGAAGATGGGTTTCTCGGGGTACATCGCGCTGATCTGGCCGCCGCACTGCGGCAGTACGTCCATGACGGTGACGCGCAGTCCGCGGAAGCCCGCGTAGTAGGCGCCGTAGAGGCCGGACGGGCCGGCGCCGATGATCAGGATGTCGGTCTCGATCACCGGCGACTGGTCCGGGGCGACCGGCTGAACAGTAGGAACGCTCATGTCCAGGAGCGTAGGAACGGGCGGCTCTCCGCCCAACGGAACCGGTCCGGCTGACGGGACGCCTCTCAGACGAGGGCGAGTTCGACGCTTCCCGTCACGCACGGAGTCCCGTCGGCCTTGAGGACGGCCACGTCCAGGGAGACCCGCGCACCCTCCACCGCCCGCACGGTCGCGGTCCAGGTGAGCGGCTCATCGGCCACCGCGGTCGTACGGTTGCGCCAACTCACCGTTTCCAGACGGGAGTTCGGTCCGGCCCACGCCAACGCGTACCGGGTGAGGGTCTCGCCGTGGAGCGTGGACTGCACGACGACGTCCGGGAAGCCCTCCGAGGCCGCGAACTCGGCGTCGTAGTGGATGCGATGGGAGTTCCAGGACACGGCACCGAAGCGGAAGAGCTGGACTCTGCTGTGCGTGTACCGCTGTGCCGGGCAGGTGTCGCCGACAGTGGGCCTGTTCATGGGGTTCCAGGAGGGTCGATTGCTTCCATCACCACGATCGTCTCGTCCACGGCCGTCAGTTCGGTCCCGTCCGCCGAGGTGAAGCGGGTGCTGAGGCCGAGCAGGACGAAGGGCCCTGAGCGGCCCTGTTTGCGTTCGGCGGAGACGACGGCACGGGAAGCGGTGATACGGCTGCCCGCGACCGGCGCCCGGCCCGGCCGTACGGTCTGGCCGCCGTGCACCTGTCGGACCGGGAGGCCCTGGGTGCACGGCGACTCACGGGCGGCCAGCCCGTCCGGCCGCAACTCCCGTTCGGTGGGCCCGTCCTCCCAGCTCATGGTGGCCGCGAGGAAGAGGACGGGAGCCTCGACCGGTTCGCCCGCCGCCTCCCGTTCCCGGGCCCGCACGATGTAGTCGGCGTCGTTGAGCGCGGCGGCGTACCGGCAGAAGTCCTTCACGGTCACCGTCCCGCAGTCCTCGTCCTCCCACCGGCCGACGAGACTCCGGGCCCGGACCAGCACCTCGTCCAGAGTGCTCACAGGGCCGACCGCAGCGCCCGGCCGATGCCCAGGCCCGCGGTGCGCAGCGCGCTCGCGTGGGCGGCCGCGTCCACGCGGTACGTCGGCGCGGTGATCGACAGGGCGCCGGCGAGGGTGTCCTGTCGGCCGAAGACCGGCACGGCCATGCTCATGTAGCCGAGCCGGACCTCTTCCCCCTCGGTCGCGAGGCCCTCCTCCCGGATCCGCTCCACCTGCCCGCGCAGCCGCCCCGGAGAGGTGATCGTGTGCCGGGTGAAGGGTTTCAGTCCGTTCCTGACCACCTCGCCGAACAGGGTGGCGGGGGAGAACGCCAGGATCGCCTTTCCGGTGGCGGTGCAGTAGAGCGGGAGCCGCCCCGCCACCCGGGCCGACGCAGACGCCGATGTTGCCCGGGTGGGTGCGGGTGTAGCCCTCGGCCATGTGCGAGGCGCCCTCGACATGGCGGGCGAGGGTGTGCTGGATGCCGCCGGAGGCCTTGAGCGCCGCGTAGAAGGGGTTGATCGCCGCGCCGGGCACACCGAACGCGTTGCTGACGCCCTCGCGCTTGAGGATCTCAACTGCCGCGCGGGCAGCGGTCATTCGAGCCATTGCGTACTCCTGCTTCGGCTGTCGGAATGGCACTCCCGTCGCGCCCCGCCGCGAGTAGCTCTTCCGTAATACGGAAACTGTTTTCTACTATCTGGAAGCAATGTAGGTGGAGGGGCGAGGACCGTCAAGAGAGCGGCGGGCAGTGCACGCACGTCCGTCGGGCGACGCGAAGCGTCGGACAAGCAGGGGTGCGCAGGAGCACTATGGGACCGCCGTCCCGATGCGACGCCTTGGAGTGGCCATGCCCGAGAGCGTGCCGGTGCGCTGCCCGGCCTGCCGGCGCGAGCACCGCTACACCGCACCGTCCTATCCGTGCGTGTGCGGTGCGCCGGTCGCCCCGCCGCTGGACCCGAGCGGTGTGCCGACGGCCGTCACGCACCGGGCCTGGGACGAGGAGTGGATCGGCGTGCGCTGCTCCTCCTGCGACCGCCTCGACCAGTGGCCGTACCCGGAGCTGGGCTGCCCGTGCGGGACCGTGCTGCGGATCCCGGTGGCCGAGACGGACGGCCGGTCCGCGCCCCCGGAGGCGCTGCCGCACCTGACCTCCACCGCGACCGCGCTCGGCGGGACGCCGTCGCGCCGGGCCTTCCAGCCGGTCACGATCCGTACGGCCCGGGACGCGGTGACGGCGGCCGCCCTGTATCTGCGCTGGCTCGGCTACCAGGACATCCGGCGGGCCGACCAGAGACCCCCGTCCGGCATCGGGCTCGCCGCCCGCGGCCTGCTGGCCCAGGTCGACCCGACCGTCCGCCCGGCCGCGCTGCGCGATGTGGAGTGCCTGTGGCTGACGGCCATGACGGAGTCCTCGGCCTGCGTCTACTTCTCCCTCGCGGGCTACGCCACCGACGCCCGCACCTGCGCCGACTCCCTCGGCATGCCCCTGTTCGTCCTCGACCTCACGGGCACCCCGCAGCCGGTCAACACCCTCGCCGACGACCTGGACGCGGCGGGCCCGTGACCGGCTCCCCCGGAAACCGGCTGCTCACGGAAGCCGGCTCCTCGCGGGCACCGGCTCCCCTCAGCAACCGGCTCAGGAGCCGTCCGCGTACTTCTCCCGCAGCTCGATCTTCCGCACCTTCCCGGACACCGTCATCGGGAAGGAGTCCAGCAGCTGCAGCCTGCTCGGGATCTTGTAGTGGGCGAGCCGGCCGTCGCAGAAGGCGCGCAGTTCCTCCAGGGTCAGCGGGTCGGCCGGGTCGCGGGTGATGACGCAGGCCAGGACCTCCTCGCCGTAGCGCTCGTGCGGGACGCCGACGACCTGGACGTCGGCGATCTTCGGATGGGCGTAGAGGAACTCCTCGATCTCGCGCGGGTAGATGTTCTCGCCGCCGCGGATGATGAGGTCCTTGATGCGGCCGACGATCTCGACGTAGCCGTCGTCGCGCATCATGGCCAGGTCGCCGGTGTGCATCCAGCGGCCGGGGTCGACGGCCTCGGCGGTCTTCTCCGGCTCGTTCCAGTAGCCGAGCATCACGCTGTAGCCGCGGGTGCACAACTCCCCCGCGGTGCCCCGGGGTTGGGTAACCCCGGTGGCCGGGTCGACGACCTTCACCTCGATGTGCGGCAGGACGCGGCCGACCGTGCCGGTGCGGTGTTCGAGGTCGTCGTCCCTGCGGGTCTGGAGGGAGACGGGGGACGTCTCGGTCATGCCGTAGCAGATGGAGACCTCGGCCATGTGCATCTCGGCGACCACCCGTTTCATCACCTCCACCGGGCAGGGCGAGCCCGCCATGATGCCGGTACGCAGGGAGGAGAGGTCGTAGTTCGCGAAGTCGGGGAGGTTCAACTCCGCGATGAACATGGTCGGTACGCCGTAGAGGGAGGTGCAGCGCTCCTGCTGGACCGCCTCCAGGCTGGCCTTCGGGTCGAAGGACGGGGCCGGGATGACCATGCAGGCGCCGTGCGAGGTGATCGCGAGGTTGGCCATCACCATGCCGAAGCAGTGGTAGAAGGGCACCGGGATGCAGACCCGGTCCTGTTCCGTGTAGGAGATCAACTCACCCACGAAATAACCGTTGTTGAGGATGTTGTGGTGGGAGAGGGTGGCCCCCTTGGGGAAGCCCGTCGTGCCCGAGGTGTACTGGATGTTGATGGGGTCGTCGCAGGACAGCTCCGGGTACGCCACCTCGCTCGTCGCGCGCCCCAGCAGCGCCTCCCAGCTCGGGTCGCCGATGTACACGACCTCGCGCAACTCGGGGCACCTGCCCCGCACTTCGTCGACCATCGCCCGGTAGTCGCTGGTCTTGTGACTGAGGGACGCGACCAGCAGGGAGATCCCGGCCTGCTTGAGGACGTACTCGACCTCGTGGGTGCGGTAGGCGGGGTTGATGTTCACCATGATCGCGCCGACGCGGGCGGTGGCGTACTGGACGAGCACCCACTCCGGGCAGTTGATCGCCCAGATGCCCACCCGGTCGCCCTTGACGACCCCGCTCGCGAGCAGCGCGGACGCCAACTGCTCGACATCGGTGGCGAATTGGGCGTACGTCCAGCGGCGCCCGGAAGGCACGTCGACCAGCGCCTCGCGGTCGGGCCAGGCGGCGACGGCCCGGTCGAGGTTGGCGCCGATCGTGTCGCCGAGCAGGGTCGTCGCGCTCGTGCCGTGGGTGTACGAGGGTTGTGCGGTCACCGGAAGTCCTCCTCGCGGTACTCGTCCGCCGAGCCGGCGGCCGTGGCCTCTCGCAGCTCGATCCGGCGGATCTTGCCGGAGACGGTCTTGGGCAGCGCCCCGAACTCCAGTCGGCGGACGCGCTTGTAGGGGGCCAGCACCTCCCGGGAGTGCTCGAAGAGCACCTTCGCGGTGTCGGGTCCCGGCTGCCAGCCCTCGGCGAGGACGATGTACGCCTTCGGTACGGCCAGGCGCAGTTCGTCCGGCGCGGGCACGACCGCGGCCTCGGCCACCGCCTCGTGTTCGAGGAGCGCGCTCTCCAGCTCGAAGGGGCTGATCTTGTAGTCGGAGGCCTTGAACACGTCGTCGGACCGGCCGACGTAGGTGATGTAGCCGTCCGCGTCACGGGAGCCGATGTCGCCGGTGCGGTAGTAGCCGGCGGCCATCGCCTCCGCCGTACGGTCGGGGTCTCCGTGGTAGCCGGTCATCAGGCCGACCGGGTGGGCGGACAGGTCGAGGGAGATCTCGCCCTCGTCGACGCCGGGGGCGCCGGTCACGGGGTCGAGGAGTTCGACCCGGTAGCCGGGGCTCGGCCGTCCCATCGAACCGGTCTTCAGCGGCTGGCCGGGGCTGTTGGCGACCTGCACGGCGGTCTCGGTCTGTCCGAAGCCGTCCCGGACGGTGACTCCCCAGGCGCGCCGCACCTGTTCGATGACCTCGGGGTTGAGCGGCTCCCCCGCGGCCACCACCTCCCGCGGCGGGGTGCGCAGTTGGGTCAGGTCGGCCTGGATCAGCATGCGCCACACGGTCGGTGGGGCGCAGAAGGTGGTGACGCCCGCGCGGTCCATCTCGGCCATCAGCCGGGCCGGGTCGAAGCGCGTGTAGTTGTGGATGAAGACGGTCGCCTCCGCGTTCCACGGCGCGAACAGGTTCGACCAGGCGTGCTTGGCCCAGCCGGGCGAGGAGATGTTGAGGTGCACGTCGCCGGGCTTGAGGCCGATCCAGTACAGGGTGGCGAGATGGCCGATCGGATACGACGTGTGGGTGTGCTCGACCAGTTTGGGGCGGGCGGTCGTGCCGGAGGTGAAGTACAGCATCAGCGGGTCGTCGGCGAGGGTGGGCCCGTCCGGGAGGAACTCGGCGGGGGCGACGTACGCGTCCTCGTACGGCTCCCAGCCCTCCTCCGGCAGACCGCCGACGGAGATGCGGGTGTAACTGCCCGGCACGTCGGCGAACTTGGCGGTGTCCTCGGCACGCACGATCACGTGGCTGACGCGCCCGCGCTCGACGCGGTCGCGCAGGTCGGCGGGGCCCAGCAGCGGGGTGGCCGGGATGACGACGGCGCGCAGTTTCATCGCGGCGAGCGCGGTCTCCCACAGTTCGGCCTGGTTGCCGAGCATGACGAGGATGCGGTCCTCGGGGCCGACGCCCCGGTCGCGCAGCCAGTTCGCGATCCGGTCGGAGCGCTCGGACAGCTCGGCGAAGGAGAGGCGGACCTCGGTGCCGTCCTCCTCGACGATGTGCAGGGCGGTCCGGTCGTTGCCCTCCGCGATGACGTCGAACCAGTCGAGCGCCCAGTTGAACCGCTCGGGTCGGGGCCAGCTGAACCCCTCGTACGCCTTCGCGTAGTCCTCGCGGTGCGCCAGCAGGAAGTCCCGCGCGCCGCGGAAGAGCTCCGTCGCCGTCGTCATCTTGCGTCCTCCTCGTTACCGGACCATTGCCGGGCGGCTCTCTGCCATCGTGTAATCCGTGGTGCAGGTCTCACTACCCCCGAACGGGGGTGTGCGCCGCGGGAAAGGGCGATCAGGTGACGACGGACGCGACCGGGTCGGTGGAGATTCAGGGTGCGCTGGTGCGGATGCGGCGCCTGACCGGGCTGCCGGTGGCCTTCGGCGGCCTGGTCGAGGCGGGGCGCGGACAGGTGCGCATCAGCGAGCTCAGCGGCACCGCCACGCCCGCGCTGCGGGCCCTCGCGGTGGCCTCCGGCAACGGCCTGGGCGGCCGGGCGGTCGCGCTGGCCCGGCCGTGCGCGGTGGCGGACTACTCGTCCTCGTCGCAGATCAGCCACGAGTACGACGCCCCGGTCGCCGCCGAGGGGCTGCGCTCGATGCTGGCGGTGCCCGTGGTGGTACGGCGCCGGGTGCGCGGTGTCTTGTACGGCGCCCTGCGCTCGGCCCAGCCGCTGGGCGACCGGACGCTGAGCCTGGCGATGGAGGCCGCGCGGGACGTCGAGCAGGCGCTGGTCGTCCAGGAGGAGGTGCGCGGTCTGATGGCGGTGGCCACGCGGACCGGGCAGGACCGGGACCCGGCGGGAGGGGCCGTGGTGGAGCAGGTACGACAGGCGCACGCGGCGCTGCGGGCGCTGGCGCCGCGGATCACCGACCCGGTGCTGCGGGCCGAACTCCTCGACGCCTGCGAGCTGTTGGCGTCGGGCGAGTCGGCCGAGGACGTGCGGCTGGCGCCCCGGGAGCTGGACGTACTGGCGTGTCTGGCGGCGGGCGCGACCAACGCGGCGGCGGCCGAACGGCTGGGGCTGCGGCCGGAGACGGTGAAGAGCTATCTCCGCTCGGCGATGCGCAGGCTGGGTGCCCACACCCGGGGAGAGGCGGTGGCGTCGGCGCGGCGCGCGGGACTGTTGCCCTAGGACTGCCCGGCGAGCGGGCCCGGGTGTGCCGGTCCAGGTATGCCGGCTCAGGTGTGCCGGGCTTCCGGGGTGGGCAATCTATTCATTCAGCCACGCTTTGAATTTGCTTATGCCTCACTGTTGTTATATCCCTCACCACCTGGTCCGTCCGAATTTCAATGCGACGTTGCCTAGAATTTGGCCCGGACACGACACACGGAGGGGAGCGGTGACCGTGCCACGGGACTTCAAGGAACCTGCCAGATGCCGCCCCGACCTGGTCATCGGCAGGGAGGAGCTGTTCGGCGCGGCGCGCGAGCAGCTCGCCCACGGCGGCAGTGTGCTGCTCCACGGCCCCGCCGGAATAGGAAAGTCGACCGTGCTGCGGGCATTGGCCACCGAATACGGGGCGCATGCACGTACCGTCTTGCGCTGCTCGGCCACCGAGTCCGAATCCCATCTCCCCTTCCTGGCCCTCGCCGACCTGCTCGGTCTGGTCGCCGACGAGGTCTCCCAGCGGCTGCCCGCCGCCCAGCGCACCGCCCTGGAATCCGCGCTCACCGGCCGCGGCGAATCGACTCTCCAACGCGACGGTCTCGCCCTGCGCCTGGCCGTGCTGTCCACCCTGCGCGCCCTCGCGGCCCAGGGCCCCGTCCTGATCGTCGCCGACGACCTCCAGTGGCTGGATCCGGCCAGCGCGGAGCTGCTCGGCTTCGCCGCCCGCCGCCTCGGCGACACCCCCGTGCAGGTGCTGAGCGCGGTACGGACCGAGGGGCAGGAGTACGACCGTCATCTACGCGCGTCCCCGCCGGACACCCTCGCCGTCCGGCTCGGCGCGCTCTCCCGCGCCCAGGTCTCCGCGCTGCTCGACCACCGCGGCTACACCGGCCTGCCCCGCTCCACGGTCCGCGACATCCACCGCACCAGCGCCGGCAACCCGCTCTTCGCCCTGGAACTCGGCCGCGCCCTCGCCGAGAACCCCACCCCGCCCCGACCCGGCGAGCCGCTCCCGGTGCCGACCTCGCTGCGCGCCCTCGTCCTGAACCGGCTGGACATGCTCCCCGCCCCGGCCCGCCACACCCTCCTGGTGGCCAGCGCCGGCGCCCGCCCCACCCTGGCCCTGCTGCACGCGGCAGGACGGGAGAACGCCGAGGCCGAGACCGCGCAGGCGGCCGAACTGGGGCTGCTCGCCACGGAACCCGAGGGTCCCGCCGTACGCTTCGCGCATCCGCTGATCTCGGCCGCGCTGTACGCGGAGGCGCCCGCGCAGGAACGGCGGGCCGCGCACGCCGCGCTGTCCACGGCGGCCTCCGACCCCATCGAGCGGGCCCGGCATCTCGCCCTCGCCACCACCG
Source organism: Streptomyces sp. NPDC001002 (assembly GCF_053599215.1). Lineage (NCBI taxonomy): Bacteria > Bacillati > Actinomycetota > Actinomycetes > Kitasatosporales > Streptomycetaceae > Streptomyces > Streptomyces sp. NPDC001002. The sequence continues at coordinate 33,771 of NZ_JBSFLV010000029.1, forward strand.
GCACCGACCCGGAGGCCGCGGCCCGGCTCGCCGAGGCGGCCGCGCTGGCCCGGGACCGCGGGGCGCCCTCGGTGGCCGCCTCGCTCGGTCTGCTCGCCGCCCGGCACACCCCGGCCGACGACACGCCGGGCCCCGACGAGCACCGGCTGCAGGCCGCGGAGGACGCGATCACCGCCGGCGAGGTGGACCTCGCCCGGGACATCGCGCGCGAGGTGCTGACCCGGGCCACCGCGCCCGCCGACCGGGTGCGGGCCTGGATGGTGGTGATCGAGGCCGCCGGACAGGCGATCGGCGAGGTCGACACCGTCTACCCGCAGGTGCTCGCCGACGCCGGCGACGACCCGCGGCTGCTCGCCCTGGTCCACTACCAACTCGCCTGGCGGGGACTGGTGGTGGAGGGCGACTTCGCCATCGGCCGGGAGGAGGCCGCGCACGCGGCGGAGCTGGCGGCCCGGGCCGGCGACCGGCGCACCGAGCTGCTCGCGCTCGCGTTCCAGGCACAGACCGAGACCCTGATGGGCCACCCCGACGCCCCCGCGACCATCAAACGGGCGCTCAAGGAGCCGCAGGATCCCGCGGTCTCCTGCCATCACAACGGCGCGGGCGCGGCCCGGTACCGCTGGCTGATCATGAGCGACCAGCTGCCCGAGGCCCGCTCGACCGTCACCGCCCTGCTGCGCGAGGTGCGACGGCGCGGCATGGTCGAGAGCGAGGTGCACTTCGTCCGGCTGCTCGCCGAGACCGAACTGCGCTCCGGACACTGCGGACGCGCCCTCGACCTGGCCCGCGAGAGCATGCGCCTGGCCCGCGACTCCGGCATCGGCGAGATCCCCTCGGCCGTGCTCAACTCCCTCGCCGAGGCCTCCGGCGGCGACCCCGACCGCGCCCTCGCCCTCGCGCACGAGGCCGTCGAGCAGGCCGAGCAGGTCGGCGACCAGATGTACGTCTCCCGGGGGCTGACCGCGCTCGGGTTCGCCCAGTTGGTCGCCGGGGACGCCGAGGGCGCGGCGCGCTCGCTGCGCCGGGTGCGGGAGCTGGAGCACGGACTCGGCATCACCGACCCGGCGCGCGGACGCTGGCAGGGCGACCTCGCCGAGGCCCTCGTCCGGATCGGCGAGGTCGAGGAGGCGCGGCAACTGGTCGCCGTGACCCGCGAGCACGCGCTGCGCCTGGGCCGCGAGAGCGTGCTGGCCGTACTCGACCGGGCCGAGGCGCTGGTGCGGGCCGCACGCGGCGAACACGAGGCCGCGCTCGCCCAGCTGACGTCGGTTCAGGACCGGCTCGCCAAACTGGGCTACGGACTTGAGGAGGCGCGCGCCGCGTTCGCGCTGGCCGCCCTGCGCACCGACCCGCACGTACTCGGTCTGGTGAGACCGGTCGACCTCGCGAGACCGGGCGGGACGCCCGTCCCCGGACCGACGGCCTACGACGAGGCGGCCCGGTTGTTCCGGCGCTGCCGGGCGCTGCCGTGGCTGCGTCAGGTGGAGGCGGCGGCCTCGTCGGGACCGAGGGAACCGATCAGCCCCTCCGATACGTCAGAGGGCGCGGAAGGGCTCGCCGCCCTGGACGGGCTCGCCGCGATGGAGCGTCAGGTCGCCGCGCTCGTCATGGAGGGGGCGACCAACCGGGAGATCGCCGCACGGCTGTTCATCAGCGTGAAGACGGTCGAGGCGACGCTCACGCGGGTCTACCGCAAGCTGGGCATCCGCTCCCGGGTGGACATCGTCCGACTGGCGGCGGGGCGCCGTACGAAGTGAGGCCGGCCCGGGTTTACTGAGGGCGACCGAGGGTTTTCCCTGCCCAACTCCCCTAGGGGGTTCCCTCATTGGGCGCGAGGTGTGCCGGGTTCTAGCGTGAGGACGTGCCGCTCGCCCGGGCACACGGGGGCCGGTCCCGCGGCCCCCGTGCACCACCCCCACACCCGCGCGAACCCCCACCGGCAACCCCCACTGAGGAGACTCATGTTCGGGCTCAACCGCGCCAAGAAGACCGCCGCCGTGCTCGCGGCGACCGCGGCCGCCGCGGCGACCGCACTGCTCAGCGCCCCCACCGCTGTAGCGGCCCCCCAGCCCATCGTGGGCGGCACGACGACCACGACGACGACGTACCCGTTCATGATGCAGATCACCGACGCCTCGCAGAACCAGTTCTGCGGCGGCACCCTGGTGTCGGCGACCAAGGTCGTCACCGCGGCCCACTGTATGGTCGGCGAGACCACCAGCAGCGTCAGAGTCGTCGGCGGCCGCACCTACCTGAACGGCACCAACGGCACGGTCAGCCGGGTCAGCAAGATCTGGATCAACCCGAGCTACACGGACGCCACCAACGGCGACGACGTGGCCGTCCTGACCCTCTCCACGTCGATGCCGTACACCACGGCGTCCTACGTCTCCTCCTCCCAGACCGGGGTGTACGCGGCCGGCACGACGGCCCGCATCATCGGCTGGGGCACCACCTCGGAGAACGGCAGCTCCTCCAACCAGCTGCGGACGGCGACGGTCCCGACCGTGTCCGACTCCAGCTGCCGCTCCTCCTACGGTTCCGACTACGTCGCGACCGACATGGTTTGCGCCGGATACACATCCGGCGGCGTAGACACCTGCCAGGGCGACAGCGGCGGTCCCCTGCTCATCGGGGGCGTCCTGGCAGGGATCACTTCTTGGGGCGAGGGCTGTGCGGAGGCCGGTTACCCGGGTGTCTACACCCGGCTGACCACCTTCTCCAGCCTGGTGACCGCGCAGGTCAACTCGTAACCCAGAAGGTCTCCTGAGCACCCCTCAGGTGAAATACCAGGGGGCGTTGCGAGCTTCCACGAGCAGCTCGCAACGCCCCCTATCCATGCCGGTGTCCCTGTCCGTATCAGTGGGTGATCGGCTCTAGAGGAGCGTGCCCTCCGCCTGTTTCAATGCGGCCGAGGGAGTTGATACGCATGGTGTCCACCGACCGTTTCCTGGCCTTCGCGGCGATGTCGCTGCTGGTGATCGTGATTCCGGGGCCGAGCGTCCTGTTCGTCATCGGCCGGGCCCTGGCCCACGGCCGCCGCACCGCGGTGGCGACGGCGGTCGGCAACGTCTTCGGCTCGTATCTGCTGGTGGTGGCGGTCGCGGTGGGCATCGGCTCGCTGGTGGAGCGGTCGGTCACGGTCTACCTGGCGGTGAAGCTGGCGGGCGCGGCCTACCTCGTCTACCTGGGCGTGCAGGCCTTCCGCCACCGCAAGGAGCTGAGGGCATCGGCGATGAAGACCGACTCCACTCAACCCGCCCGAGGCGACCTCCGCACGGTCCTCGACGGCGCCCTCGTCGGAGTCACCAATCCCAAGGGCGTGGTGTTCTTCGCCGCCGTACTCCCCCAGTTCGTGGACCACTCGGCGGGCCACGTCCCGTTGCAGATGCTGGTGCTGGGCCTGATCCCCATCTCGATCGGCCTGGTCACGGACACCCTGTGGGGCCTGACCGCCTCGGCCGCCCGCGGCTGGTTCGCCCGCTCCGACCGCCGCCTGTCCCTGATCGGCGGCGCGGGCGGCTTCACGATGATCGGCCTCGGCGTGACGGTGGCGGTGACGGGCCGAGCGGACTGAGCCCTCTCACAGGCACGCTCACTGTCCTACGACGGTCCCGAACCGGATGTCGTACGACGTCCCCGGATGCATGATGCCGAGCATCCGCGCGCCTTCCTCGACCACGTCCGCCTGCTGCGCCTTGGTCAATTTGCCGAAGGGCTCGACGACGAGCGCGTCCTCGGTCAGCTTCCACACGCCGGCGAGGAAGCCGTCGACGAGGAAGGTGGAGTAGGCGAAGTTGCCCAGCCAGCTGCGGCCCCGGTACTCGGGCGGTACGACGCGGGTGCGGTCGGCGTGGGAGAGGAGCAGGTTGTCGAACTCGGGGAGGAAGCGCGGCGGGGCCGGGGTGTCGGCGTCGGGGCGCGGGGCGTCGGGGAGGTCGAACAGCTCGACGCCGTTCGGGTCGCGGAAGGTGACGAGCTGCGGACGGAGGCGTTCGAAGACCTCCCGCAGCCGGGTCAGGCCCGCCCAGGTCTGCATGTCCTTGACGGAGGCGGGGCCGAAGGCGGCGAGGTAGCGCAGCACGGTGGCGTCCGGGGCGGGCGCCGGTTCGGCGGGGCGGCCCAGCCAGTGCTCGGCGGTGGTGAGGGCGACCTGGCCGCTGCTGCCCCACAGTCCGCGCGGGGTGACCTGGACGAGCGGGAGCCGGCAGCGGGCGGCGATACCGAGGGCCTGCGGGTCGGCGTCCGGCCACTCGACGAGCAGCGCCTCGCGCAACTGCTTCAGGGTGCGCGGCTCGGTCTCGACGAGGTCGCGGGCGAGGGCGGCCAAGCGGTCGAGGTCGACGCCGACAAGTCCCTTGCGGAACATGGTGAGTTCGCGCTCGCGGGCCGCCTGGACGAGCGGGCGCAGGGTGAGGCAGTCGTCGGCGGTGTGGGTGTGGATGGTCGAGCGCATGGTGACGATGCGGACGACCTCGCGGTCGGCCATCAGCCCGGAGAGCTCCTCGGGGGCGAACCCGTCGAGGCGGGCGGCGAGGGCGTAGTACGGCGGCTTGACGTTCTGGGCCTGGAGCCCGAGGAGGTGCTCGACGGCGGCCGCGGCACCGAGCCGGGCGGGGCGCAGCAGGAGCTGCCGGTCGAGGGTCGCGCGGTTGAGCTCACGGATGCCGAGTACGGGAGCCGTCGCCGCGGCCGTCCCTGTCGTCTTCGTCATACCCCGCACGCTAACGGCGATCGCGGACAGCTACGGTCCGCAACTCTCACCGAATCCGGATCCGCGGGCCACCCGGGCGCCGTATGCCCCGTATATCCTGCCGGTGATCAACGCCTGTCCTGGCCCGTCCTGGCCCGTCCTGTCCCGGCCCGACCTGCCCCGGGCCCCGCGTCCCGCGTCCCGCGTCCCGCAGCCGCGGGCTCGACCCCGAGAGGCAGCCGTATGTCCGAGAGACGCGCCCGTCCCGCCTCCAGGAACCCCGTGAAGTCGGCCTGGCGCCGGGCCTTGACCCCGCCGCAGCCGCCCGAGGCGGATCCGTCGCCCGCGCCGGCCGAACCGGCGCCCCAGGACCCGGCCGAGGTGGACAGCATCGTCCAGGCCGCCCTGTACCGCGACGGCGTACGCGTCTCGGCCCCGGACTCCCTGGCGGACACCTTCCGCGAACTGCGGGAGCAGCCGTCCGGCATGGCGTGGATCGGCCTGGCCCGCCCGACGGAGGGCGAACTCCTCTCCCTCGCCGCCGAGTTCGACCTCCACCCGCTCGCGGTCGAGGACGCGATGGAGGCACACCAGCGCCCCAAGCTGGAGCGCTACGGCGACACCCTCTTCGTCGTCCTGCGGGCCGCGCGCTATCTGGACGCGCTGGAGGAGGTCGACTTCGGCGAACTGCACGTGTTCGTCGGCCCCGACTTCGTGATCACGGTCCGGCACGGCGCGGCCCCCGACCTCTCGGCGGTGCGCCAACGCATGGAGGAAACGCCGGAGTTGCTGAAGCTCGGCCCCGAGGCGGTCCTCTACGCCATCCTCGACGCGGTCGTCGACGGCTACGCGCCCGTCGTCTCCGGCGTGCAGAACGACATCGACGAGATCGAGACGGAGGTCTTCCGCGGCGACCCGGCGGTCTCCCGCCGCATCTACGAACTCTCCCGCGAGATGGTCGAGTTCCAGCGCGCCACCCGCCCCCTGGTCGGCATGCTGCACGGCCTGATCGCCGGCTTCTCCAAGTACGACACCGACGAGGAACTCCAGCGCTACCTCCGCGACGTCGCCGACCACGTCACCCACACCAGCGAACGCGTGGACGTCTTCCGCCAGGCCCTCTCCGACATCCTCACGGTGAACGCGACCCTGGTCACCCAGCAACAGAACGCGGAGATGCGGGCGTTGGCGGAGGCGGGCTTCGAGCAGAACGAGGAGATCAAGAAGATCTCTTCTTGGGCGGCGATCCTGTTCGCTCCGACGCTGGTGGGGACGATCTACGGGATGAACTTCGAGGACATGCCTGAGTTGGGCTGGAGCTTCGGATACCCCTTCGCGATCGGGCTGATGGGGGTGGTTTGCGTGAGTTTGTACGTGATCTTCAAGCGGCGGGACTGGCTCTAGGACAGGCGGCCCGGGACACCCTCGGCCGGGGTCTGGAACGCGCCGACCTGGGCGGCGAGGGGCGGGAACCCGAACGTGCCGAAGCTGAAGTCGAGGTCGCCCTTCGGCGGCTACAAGAACAGCGGGTTCGGCCGTCCTTGGGCCCGGACTGTCTGGAGGACTGGACCCAGGTGAAGGCCGTCGTCATCGACGCCGGGTGAGCCACGGGCGGCTCACCCGGGATTCCTTGCCGACACGGGGAAGCCGCTACGCGTCGTGCGCCGCGGCGATCTGGCCGACCAGGACCGCGAACGGCATGTCGAGTGCGGCGTAGACCGGACCCGCCTCGGGGAGGGCGTTGTCGGCCAGGGCCTCGACGATGAGGGTGGCGTAGTCGCTGACGACGACGCCCGCCTGCTGCATGCGCAGCAGGCCCGTCTCGCGCTTGGTCCGGCTGAAGGTGCCCGAGGCGTCGACGGCGACGTACGCGTCGTGTCCGGCGGCCGTCGCGGCGAGCGCGGGCAAAGCCGCGCACACTTCGAGAGAGACGCCGGCGAAGATCAGCTTGCGTCGCCCGGTGGCCTCGACGGCTTCGCGGACCCGGCCGTCGTGCCAGGCGTTGACCGTGCTGCGGTCGATGATCTTCTGCCCGGCCGGCAGCGCCTCGGCCAGTTCGGGGAAGGTCGGCCCCCACATGCTGTCTGCGGCGGTCGTGGTCACCACCAGCGGGATGTCCAGCGCCGTCGCCGCCCGCGCCAACGCCACCACGTTGTGCTTGAGCTCGCCGACCGGGATGTCCCGGACACCGGACAGGAGTCCGACCTGGTGATCGACCAGTACCACCGCGGCGTTCTGCCGGGTGATCGGCTCCAGGAACCTGCTCTGCTCACTCATCTTCCGCTCCCTCTGGGATCCAGCTACCGACTAGTTAGTCACTAATCTTGATAGTCAATATTAGTGACTACTTGAAGATAGATCACGGCCCGGCGACAGCGCAAGCGCCGACGGGCAGCCGATTAGAATCGGGGATCACACAAGGCGACAGCAGTCGATCGAGGAGAGCGGAGCGGGAGTTGACCAGGCATCGGGCCGCGGAGCAGGACCTCGGCGTGCTCGCCGCCGACGTCCTGCTCTCCGTCCAGCGCGAGCTCTTCACCGCGCTCGCCGAGCGGGGGTTCGACGACATCGCGCCACGCACCGGCGCCATCCTGGCCCACCTGCGGGTCGACGGGATCCGCGCCAGCGAGCTCGCCCTCGCCTCCGGTCAGCACAAGCAGGTCGTCGGCACCCTGATCGACGACCTCGAACGCCTGGGGTACGTCGAGCGCAAGCCGGACCCGGCCGACCGCCGCGCCAAACTGATCCACCCCACCGAGCGCGGCCTGCTCCAGATGGAGGCCGCCGCCGCCATCATGCGCGCGATCGAGGACCGCCACTCCGAAGCCCTGGGCACACAGGAGTACGCCGCGTTCAAGACGGCCCTTGCCCGCGTGGCCGAGCTTCAGCGCGAGGCCGGCGAGACGGCCGGGCGGCGCCGTCCGGAGAAGCAGACAGCACCGCCTTCGTAACCTCCGCAGCGGTTCAGCCGGCGGCCATGGTGCGGTCCAGCCAGCTGATGATCGTAGGGAACACCTCGGGCAGCTTGCTCACCGCGCAGTGCCCGGTGTCGGGAACGAGGTTCACGACGGTGTCGCGGCGGCCCTGGAACACCAGGGTGTCGTGCTGGGGCACATGGACGTCGTCGGCGCCGTTGACCACCAGCATGGGGCCGTTGCGGTCCTGGTCGAGCAGCGGACGCAGGGAGAACTCGGCCCTGCCCGCGACCAGTTGCTCAGGGGTGGGCGGCGCGTCGAAGCCCATCGCATTGCCGAGGATCCCGTCCATCCCGAAGGCGTCCTTGCGCGCGTCGGTGAACGCCGATTCGACCGGCCCGCCCAGCACCACGGCGGCGTCGACCTCACCGCCGAGACCCGATCGGGCCGAGAAATACCCGCCCATCGAGATGCCGACGTGCGCCACCATGCCATTGCCCAGCGACCGCGCGTGCTCGATCAGCCCGCTGACCATCTCCGCGCCGCCGGAACCGGTCATCGGCACCGTCGATTCGCCGGTGCCCGCGATGTCGAACACCAGCACCCGGGCCCGCAGTTGGGTCGCGAGGAGCACCATCAGCCCGTGCACATCCATCTTCCAGCTGTCCACGCCACCACTGGCGAGCACCACCGGCCGGTCGGCGGGAAGGTCGAAGGGGGTGAAGAGATGGACCGGGGTACTGGTCGTGCCTCCTCGGTACGGCAGTTCCAGCACGTACCGGTCGAACCGCGCCCCGAAGCCGGGAGCGGCGAGCCGGTACTGCTCAAGCTGCTTGGCGAGCGCGACGCGTTTGCTCTCGTCGGCCAGGGTGGGGAACTTCGCCCATCCGTAGGCCAGCGCCGCCTTCTCATGCGATCCCGCGTCGGCGTAGGCCGCTGCCAGCTTCGACCACTCATGGACCCAGCCGCCCGGAGCGTCCGCCCACATCTCGGTGACCGCGGCACGCACGGCGTCGACGTCGGCCGCCGGGAGTCCCGTGTTGACCATCTGCGGATACCGCTCACCGAAGAGCTCCGATGCGTCCAGCGGCCATTGATAGGGCATGACGGCTCCTTCCGTTCCTTCCGCGACCCATACTCTCCACGACAGAGTCGCTAACGCAGATATCCTGCGTTAGTGGACGCTACGCTCACCCGGACACAAACGCAAGATTCGTGCGTTAACGTGATGCCGTGAGCAAGAACGAGACGAGCGACCAGGCAGAGGCGTCACGCCGTCCGGGCGGCCGGTCCGCGCGGGTCCGCGCCGATGTCCTGCGGTCGACCCTGGAAGCGCTCGCCGAGAACGGCACGAGCGGCTTGACGGTGAGCGAGATCGCCCGACGGTCGGGCGTCCACGCCACCTCGATCCAGCGGCGCTGGGGCACTCCGCAGAACCTGATCCTGGACGCCCTGCTGACCTACAGCCAGGAACAGCTCCCGGCCCCCGACACCGGAACCCTCCGGGACGACATGGTCGCGCTGGCCCGACTGATCGCGGCCTACCTGAACACCCCCCTCGGCGCAGCACTGGCCCATGCGATGGCCGCGGCCGAGGAGGATCCCCAACTGGCGGAAAGCCGCGCCCAGTTCTGGCAGGCCCGCTACGACGCCGTCCGAGTCATCGTCGACCGCGCAGTCGACCGCCGCGAGCTGGCAGCCGACACCGATCACCAGCTCGCCCTCGAACTGCTGGTCGCGCCGCTGCACTTCAGGGCGCTGCTCATTCGCCAGCCCATCGAGGAGGACTGGATCGAGCGGACGGTGGACACGCTGCTGCGCGGACTGGCCGGCTAGGGCCCTGTCGGCACGCGGCCGTGCCGGTCACCGCGCCCGCTCTCCGGACGGCGCCGATTGCACCTACCGGTTGTCGCGTTCGGCGTCGAGCCGCCTGGTCGGCTTCCATCGCCGCGATGAGGCTCTTGGGCCGTGGCGGAGGTCTCGACATCCGGGGCTGGCTGCGGCCTGCACCGCGCTTGCCTGCTGGCTTGCTTGCTTGCTGGCTGGCTTGCTTGCTTGCTTGCTTGCTTGCTGGAGACGCTTCGGGGATACGGAGGTGACGGTCTCGTCACGCCCCGGTTGGCACACTGCGTCGGAGTGTCCCCTGGACGCCCAGTTCCTGTCGCCACTGCCAGCCGTGGGAGGGGTTCCGTCCGATGCCAGCGCCGAAGGCTCTCGGGCTGCGGCCGAAGGCGTCGACGACAGTGCTCACGACCTCGACGGACCGGTCGTCGGAGACACCCGGTCCCTCCCGTACTCCGTCGCCGTCGTCCAACGCGGCGGTGACGGCCGTTCTGGCAGGCGGACGCGGGCCCGCGCCGACCCCGCCCTTCCCGGGTCGACTGCCGCCTGCCGCGCAGGACATGTTCGGCAACAGCGCCGTGGCGGCGGCCGGTCGTGGTGGAACCGGGGCTGCTCGGCCGGTCGTCGGTACTCCGCTCGCCGCTGGATCGGCCACTCTCGCGGCGGCCCCTGCTCCGACCGCCCCCGCTCCGGCCGCCGCTGTGCCGGCAGCGCCGGATGCGGTGGAGACGGCACCTTCGGCGGGCGCTGCCTCTGCCCCCGGTGCCTCTGGTGCCGCGCAGGACGTCACATCGCGGCCCGGGCCGAACGCGGACCCGAAGTTCGCGAAGCTGAAGAAGGACGTGGCGCACAAGAAGCGGACGCTGGCTGCCTCGCATCCACCGCCGCGGACCGAGGCGGGTGCGGCGCAGGACGCGGCACTTCCGCCGAAGGACGATGCCGAGGCACAGGGCAAGACCGCCAACGCCGAGAAGATGAACGAGGCGCAGCCCAAGGAGTTCGACAAGGACGCCTTCATCAGGGCGGTCGAGAAGGCGATCGCCGACAAGGCGCCCAAGAACCTCGACGAGGCGGACAAGTTCGCCGAGTCCGGCAAGGCCGACGAGGTCCGGGCGGAGGTGGACGGCAAGGTCGGCGAGGGCAAGTCGGATTCGGCGCAACAGATCGCCACGACGACCGCGGCCCCGCCGGACACCTCCGCGGCCGTACCCAAGAAGGTCGTACCGATGGCCGCGGACCGGCCGCCCGGGGCCCCGGGTGCACCGGCGCCCGCGAATGCCGTGCCGGACAGGCTGCCGCCGTCGGCCACCGATCTGTCCGCCGGGCCCGCCGAGGTCAATCAGAGGATGGCGGACGCGCAGGTCACCGAAGGGCAGTTGGAGAAGTCCAACGAGCCCACGTTCAAGAAGGCCGTGGGCGAGAAGAAGGTCGCCGAGCAGCACTCCGCGGTGGCCCCCGGCAAGATGCGCGGGCACGAGCAGAAGGAGCTCAACGCGGCCACCGCGCAGGCGAAGCGGCTCGGTACCGCGGCGATGGGTTCGATGGGCGCGCAGCGGGTGTCGACCGGACAGCGGGTCGACAAGGGCAAGGGCGGCGCCAAGGGCCGGGACGAGGAGAAGAGGGCCCAGGTCACCACGCTCCTCCAGGGTGTCTTCGACCGGATGCAGAAGGACGTCCAGGGCACGCTGGACGGTCTCGACAAGCTGGTCGACGACCAGTTCGGCAGGGGTGAGAAGCAGGCGCGGGACGCGTTCACGGCGGAGCACAAACGGGGGATGGAGGAGTACAAGGACCGGCGGTATTCAGGTGCGACGGGCAAACTGCGCTGGGTGCGGGACCTGTTCGCGGGGCTGCCCGCCGAGGCCGACAAGATCTTCGAGGTGGCCCGCGACCACTACGTACGTCAGATGCGGCAGGTCATCTCCGATGTGGCCGACACCATCGGCGCGGAGCTGAACCGGGCCAAGAAGCGCATCGCGCAGGGCCGGACCGAGATGCGGGACGCGGTGGAGAAGCTCCCCGCCGATCTGCGCTCCATCGGCCGGGAGGCGGCGGCCGAGTTCACCGACAAATTCGACGAGCTCACCCAGTCCGTGGACGACAAGGGGACCGAACTGGTCGACACGCTGGCCACGAAGTACACCGATGCCCTCAAGTCCGTGGACGACGAGATCGCCGCGGAGAAGGAGAAGAACAAGGGGCTCGTGGCCAAGGCCGTGGACGCGGTCAAGGCCGTGATCAACACGATCATGGAGCTGAAGAATCTGCTTCTGTCGGTGCTGGCCAAGGCCGCGCAGGCGGTGATGCTGATCCTCAAGGACCCGATCGGCTTCCTGCGCAACCTGGTGACCGCCGTCGGCGCGGGTCTCAAGCAGTTCCTGTGGAATATCGGGAAGCATCTGCAACAGGGCATCATGTCCTGGCTGTTGGGCAAGACGTCCGAGGCGGGCATCCAACTGCCGGCGAAGTTCGACACGCAGGGCATCGTGCAGATGCTCGCGTCTCTGCTGGGGCTGACCTGGCAGAACATCCGCGCGCGGGTCGTACGCAAGGTTCCGAAGATGGAACCGGCGATCGCGGCGGCGGAGACTGCGGTGCCGCTGGTCGCCGAGGTCCGCAAGCGGGGTGTCGCTGGGATGTGGGACGACCTCAAGACCCGCGTCGGCGACATGAAGAAGGACCTGCTCGACAAGGTCATCGCGTATGTGACGCCCACGATCATCCAGGCCGGGATCATGTGGGTGCTCTCGCTGCTCAACCCCGCGTCGGCGTTCGTACGCGCGGTGAAACTGATCATCGACATCGTCAAGTTCGTGGTCACGCAGGCGCGTCAGATCTTCGACTTCGTCAACGCCGTCCTCGACGCGGTCATCGCGATCGCCCGGGGCGGCAGCGGAGGCGTACCGGCCCTGATCGAAAACGCCCTGGCCCGCGCCGTCCCCGTCCTGCTCGGCTTCCTCGCCTCCCTCCTGGGCATCGGCGGCATCGCGGCCAAGGTCAAGCAGATCGTCCAGGCCCTTTCCAAGCCGGTCGGGCGGGCGGTGGACTGGGTGATCGAGAAGATCGTGGGGTTGGTGAAGAGGCTTTGGGCGAAGATCAAGTCGGGGTTCGCCAAGAAAAAGCCCAGGCCGGACAAGGATCGGCCCCGTCCCGACAGGCCCGTAAAGAGCGACAGGAGCAGGCCGAGAACCAAGCCCGTACGGAAGGGGAAACGCCCAGGTAAGCGCTCCAAGAAGGACAAGAAGAAGGAACAGGACCTCTCACGGCGCTTGCGAAAGGGTATGGATGCGGCGGTATCCGCCGTGAAGCGTCTGAAGGATCAAGCGTCACCCAGCACCGTCAAGACGGCCCTGGCCAAAATTAAGAATCGACACCGTCTCCTGACACTGGAAGGTTTCCATCGGGAGGACGTGTGGCATCTGCGCGGCGCGATCAATCCGCAGGAGGAGCGGGACGTTCCGGATGCAACAGACGAAGAACTTAGACTGACCGATGACGGAAAGACCTCCGTTGAAGAGAGACGGGCCATACTGGCAGCCGCTCGCGCCAGTTTGCGCAATGAGGCGGCGATAGCCGCCGTATTTGATCGGATCAGACAGAACCAGCCCGGCCGCAAGAAGGCCATCGGTATCTTCCGAAGACTGGCCAACCTCCCCAACGGCTACCGGATCGACGTCAAAGAGGTCGTGGAGCTAGGAAAGGGCAGAACTCTGCACATGCACTACTTCGGCCTGCACTGCGACCCGATCGCCAAGGTGGAGGGGGTGCAGCGAGGAGGGAAATCCGGGGGCTCTCTTGGCTGGGCATATGTTCAGGCAGTGGCAGTGCCTCCCACGGCAGATCCGGTCGAGGCACTGGCATTCGACCTCTTCATCAACCCGTCGATCGAAAAGGCAAACATCAAGGGCGTCGGTACCGTCATGTTCCGGTTGGCCGCCAAGCATTTCCATACGGAGTACCAAGCCGTGGTGGGAGAATGGGGCAGGTTCGAGTGGTACGCACGAGGTGGTCGTTCCGACCTCTCTGCTAACCTGGAGGCCTATCTTAAGGCTCGAAGGACCACCGACGATCCGGCCGAGGCCGCAAGGGCGACGTGGACCTACCGACGAGCCCGTGAGATTTACGGTGGAGCCGAATTGAATGTCCAGGTTCAAGAACTCGTTCCCGACATCTTCAACCCGCCACCCAACCGTATCGCTGTCCGAGCAGTGATCAAACCGAGGTAAGCAATGGAGCTACAGCTCTTCGACAGCAACGACGCAGCCCTGTTCAGGATCATTCGCGGCGAGCCATTGTGGTCGACGTTCCATCGATCGCTAAGAGATGCGTCCCTGCTACCACCTCACGAAGCAGAGCTGAGCCAAGATCTGGAAATTCAACGGGTAGAAGTGCAAAACGTTTTGGTCATACTCGAGTCTGCACTGAGTGACGATCTACAGCAGGCACTGGCCCATGGGAAAGGGAATGCTAGCCCCAAGCACATGGCCATGGGCGCGGTGGCGCTTACCGTGCTCGGCAAACGACTTTCCCTGGATCTCAGAACGGATCAAGACCTCGCCCTGTCCAGGGCAAATGATCTTACGGTAGCGCTGCGAGACACAGTTGACTCCGGCCGTACTGTTCGCGTCCTCACCGTGCCCGACTGGCCTCGCATCGCACGTACGTTGGCGTGGACGCTGAGTCGTGAACCTGGGCCATTGAAAGAAGACGACCTGCGAGAGATCCTGCTCAACACTCTCAAGGAGAGAGCCGTTCGTAGCCGGGATCCCGAGACGGTGCGCGATCGCACCAGCGACGCCGACCTCGTCCGGCAGAACGGCCTCGATGACGCGCTCAGTTTTCTTACCTCTTGGCGGATGGTGAGGGAAACTTCGCCGGGAGAATTCTGCGCCACCGATAAACTGCGATTGATTCAGGTTTAGTCGTCGTTGGTGCTCGGCCAGAGGAAGCCTGGCGCACCAAAACTCACGTGGGCGTTCGATCGAGCGCTGGCCGATATCAATTCACCGACCGCGTGTGCCGTCAGCTTTCAGGGCCACGGGCACGATCGGCACCGCATGCAGTGCCGCTTTGGCCACCGCCGCATTACCCGTCTGGTCCTGCCCTGCCAGCGGCATGGGCGTCACCGGCGACAGATGATGCACCGCCTGGGCCATCGTCGCGTTGCTCACGTGCGCGGTTGCCAGGGCCGCTGGCGTGCATGGGCGCGTGGCCGCCCCGGCGTCCTGGACCCTCGCCGGTGGCACAGGTGCCACCAACCGGTGCAGTGAGAGCGGCGGTTCAGTAGGCAGCATCCGTGTCACCCCTGGGATCCGTCGTCGAGCAGGTGGGCGTGGGGGCCTAGTTCGGCCGGGCGGAGGAGGCGGGCTTCTCGTTGGAATTGGCGGGCCACGCCTCGTACCACGTGGCGCATCCCGATCGTAGTGCTGTCGGCGTCCGCCGCCGCCAGTGCGGCGGTGCGGGCCGCTGCCGTGATGCCCGCGCCGGTCATGTCCAGGCGGGCCAGGATCTCCAGGTCCATGTCGGGGGCCAGGGGGGCCTGTGGAGGGAAGGCCAGGCGCCACAGGCGGCGGCGTTCCGGCGCTGCCGGGCGGGGGAAGTGGACGACGAAGTGGAAGCGGCGGGTGAACGCCGGGTCGATGTTGTCCTTGAGGTTGCTCGTCAGGATGACCAGGCCCTCGCTCGCCTCCAGGCGTTGCAGGAGGTAGCCGACTTCGAGGTTGGCGTAGCGGTCCGTGCCGTGTTTCACCTCGCCGCGCTTGCCGAACAGGGAATCGGCCTCGTCGAAGAGCAGTACCGCGTGGCTCTCCTCTGCCTGCCGGAACGCCGCCTCCATGTTCTTCTCCGTCTCCCCCACCCACTTCGACACGACCTGGGCGAGGTCCACCTTCAGCAGTTCCAGGCCCAGCATGCCGGTGACGATCTCCGCGGACATCGTCTTGCCCGTGCCGGGCTCGCCCGTGAACAGCGCCTTCACCCCGCCGTGCGCCGTGCGGTGCGCGAAGCCCCAAGTCTCTGCGATCCGGGGCCAGGCGCGGAAGGCCGAGGCGATCTCCAGGATCTGGTTCAACTGGGCGTCCGGCAGGACCAGGTCCTCGACGGTGCGCCGGGGCACGATCGACTGGACGCCACTGCCACTGCGCCCGCGCGTGACGGTGACGATGGCGGGCTCCACGTGGTCGGAGACCGGTTCCGGGCGGCCGTTGCCGGCGAGGCGTGCGCCGGCGCCGGCCACCGCTGCCACGGCACGTAGTTCCCCGCCGCTCATCCGGTAGCGGGCTGCGAGGTCTTCGAGCAACGGGCCGTCCAAGTCCGGTAGTGCCGCCGACCACATGGCACGGCGGTCTCCCAACCCCGGTGCGGGGACCGTGAGTTCGGCGTACGCGCGGGCGGCCAGTAGTCCCGCCGGGCGCCAAGGCTTGAGGCCGGTCAGGCACACCGGTACGCGGGAGCGGAGCAGCGCCGCCGCCACCAACTCGGCCTGCCCGCTGTGTGGTTCGCCGCCGTGCAGGTCGTCGGTGGGGATCCACAGCACCGCGCCCAGCGCGGCCGCCGTACGCAGATCCGTCCCGGGATCCGCGGTCAGCCGCCGCAGCGGTGCTCCCGCCGCCCGGGCGAGTGCCTGTACGGCGTCCAACTGGCCGTCCGGCGGGCTTCCCCACAGCCCGGCGAGGTCGATGTCGCCGCAACCCAGCGCTCGGCCGAGGCGGGTGAGGTGGTCCGAGGACAAATACGAGGAGAGCACGCGGGGTTCCGGCTCCACCACCTCGCCGGGGTCGTGGCCGAGCAGACCGACGTCGCCGCCCCACCCCAGCAGGAACTCCAACACACCGGGCCCGAGGACCAGTTCCTGGGCGAGCTCGACCGGGGCCTCGCCGTGGGCGCGCAGCAGGCCGTACCGGCGGAGGGGTCCGGTCGGTCCGAGGGTACGGCGCAGAGCGAGCCGGGCCGCCGCGCCGGCCGCGTCTCCGGCATCCCTCTCGCCCTCCACGTGTCCGGTATCCGCCGCGATCCCCACGTCTTCGGCATCCCCCGCGCCCCCGACCTCTTCGGCACCCCCCACGATCCCCGAGCCCACCGAGGAACCCGAGACCTCCGCGCCCAACCCGCCCAAGCTGCCCCAGCCGCCCACCGCACCCGACGCACCCAACGCACCCACCGTGACAAGCAGTTCAACACTCGGCAGCCGCCGGTTCAGGTTGTCCACGATGTAGGCGTAGATCCGCTCGTATCCGCGGTCCAGTTCGGGCGCGGCCACCAGGAGCAACGCATCCTGGTCGGCACGGGTCAGCCCGAACCTGGTGGCGAGCGCGTCCAGCGGCAGGGTGCCGCCCTCGGCGGACGCGCGTCGCCTGAGCAGGCGTTCGGCCTCCGGCTCGGGTCGCGCCGGTGCGTACGATCCCGCCATCGCCTCGGTCAGGTCGTGCACCTCGTCGAGGAGGACGCCGACCTGTTCGTCGGTCACGCAGTACGGCGTGAGGTCCGGCCGCGTGAGCCGCGCGGCGATCCGCGCCTGCCGCTCGACGGCGGCGCGCAGCGCCCGGTGCAGATCGGCCAGCCGGATCCGCAGGTGCTCGACCGCCGGCTCACCCATGCCCATCACCTGCCCGAGGCTCACCCACGCCCGCCACCCACCCATGGCTCACCCGGAACTCACTCATCCCCGTCACTCATCCCCGCCATCCATCCCCGCCCCCACCCGCGCTTCACCCACACCGGTCACCCACCCGAGAACGTCAAGGTCCGGCCGTCCAGCCACACCACGTCCGGAACGTCGGCGAGCAGTCCCCCGCGCAGCAGGTCGGCATGGCGCCGCCCCAGCGGGACCCGCACGCGGACGGCGTCGGGCTCGAAGCGGACCGTCGCCTCCAGGTCCGCGAAACGGCTCAGGGACAGCACCGGATGCGGTGTCTCACGCCCCTGCCAGAGCGTCCAGGCGATCGTGGACAGGCCCAAGGTCGCGGCCAGCGTGACGGTGCGCTCCAGGTCGCCGTCGTCCGCGAGCGGTACCGCCCTCCGCTCCACGGCCAGGGCGGTGACCAGATCCGCGAGCCGTGCCGCGTGGCCGGGCAACTCCGCGGCCAGCCGCACACCCGGTCGCCCCTCCCCCGGTCCGCCCCCGCTGCGTCCGTCCCCGCTCGGCCCGCCCCCGCTCGATCCGTCTCCGCTCGGCCCGCCCCCGCTCGATCCGTCCCCGCTCGGCCCGCCCCCGGCCATCCCGTCCCCTCCCGTCCACAACGGCGTACGCCAGGGCAGGCGCACCACCGGATCACCCCGCAGCGGCCGTACGGCGGTCATGAACGGCACCCCCGCCGCCGCCAGTTCGCGCAGGGCTCCGGGTGGGAGGGGGCCGTCGCAGATCAGTACGGGCGGCCGTCCGCACGCCGCCCAGTGCGGCAGCAGTCCCGCCGCCGCCCCGGCCCAGGCGATCGGGAACATGCCCTGGGCGTCGACGAGGAGCAGCCCGTCGTCGACGCCGGTGATCAGGAGGGGGTCGGCGGGGTCGTGTCCCCGGCACACCGAGAGCGCCAGGACGCCGTCGAGGAGCGGGAGCGCGGGGCGTACCCGCCGGGCGAAGTCGGTGAGCCGCTCCTCGGGCACGGGTGGGTCGAGTCCCGCGAAGGCGGCCGCGGTCGCCCTGTCCTGCTCGGCGCGGCGCCAGCCCCGTCCCGTCGCGCCCAGCACCTTGTACGCCAGGGCGGCCGCGAACAGCGGTGCCTCCTCTGCCAGTTCGAGTCCCGCCAGGGCAGGCCCGATCGCGTCGAGGTACCCGATCCGCGCCAGCGGCCCGGCGAGCAGGAAGGGGAGCGCCGAGCGCAGATGAACCTCGCGCGCGGTGGTCCGGGAAACGGACGGGCCCTCGGTCGCCGGGGGCGATGGCTCAGC
Organism: Streptomyces sp. NPDC001002; assembly: GCF_053599215.1. Lineage (NCBI taxonomy): Bacteria > Bacillati > Actinomycetota > Actinomycetes > Kitasatosporales > Streptomycetaceae > Streptomyces > Streptomyces sp. NPDC001002. The sequence continues at coordinate 52,107 of NZ_JBSFLV010000029.1, forward strand.
AGCCCGGCCGGGCAGGGTCTCCACGAGCCGGGTGATCTCCTCGCGGTCCGCCGCTGCGACGTAGTCCGTGAGGAAGCGGGTCAAGGCCGCTCCGGGCCGGGCATCTCGTAGCGGCTCGGGCAGGTCCTCCGCCGGCTCGACCAGCAGTTCGCGCCGGGCGAGTTCGGCGAGCAGCCGCCCGGCCGACGCGTCGTCGTCTCCGAGCAGGGCGAGCACGTAGACGCGGAGCGAGTCGTCCGGGAGCAGGGCGAGGAGCGCGTCCAGTTCGTTCCGTTCGGCGAGCTCGGTGAAGAGCGCGGCGGTCGATGGCGCCGACCACGGCGCCGGTTCCGAGGACAACTCCCCCTCGAACGACACCTGTTGGGCCGAGGACAGGTCGGCGGGGAGTGCCGTCGCGGGTACGGGCGAGACCTGGACCTCGAAGGACGTCTCACCCCGCCCGGTCCAACCGGGCCTGCCCGCCCGGACGATGACGGTCACCGGCTCGGTGATCTCCATGTCCGGGCCGTCGCCCGCGAGTTGTTCCGCGAAGTGCTCCTCCAACGCCTCCGGGAGAGCGTCGACGACCTGGCGGACCAGTCCGCGTGGATCGGGCCCCCAGCTCCACCCACCGCTCCGGACCACCGTCATCGTGCAGCGGTGCACCTCGATCTCCCCGGTGGTCCGCGCGGTGGGCACGCTCATGCCACGTTCACCCTCTCCAGCAGGCCCGCCCACCCGGCCACCAGCACGAGCACGCCGTACGCGGTCTCCCCGGCGAGGGTGACCGGCAGCTTCACCTCGTTCCGCCCGGCGGGGATCTCACCGGCGAGCACATGGGTGGTCCGGCTGTCGGAGACCAGTGCGACCACGCGGGTGGGGGCGGTCGCGGGGAGGGGCACGGTGATGGTGAGGTCATCCGTCGTCGCCTCCAAACCACCGGTCCACGACGGCAGACGCAACAGCTTCGGCTTGGGCTTCTCGTCGGACCCGAACTCGACAGCGAACGCCAACGGCTCGGCCAGCGCGCCCTGTTCATCGTCCACGGCAGCCACCGCGAGGTCCCGGGCGTCGACCGGAAGGGTCGCGGTCCCGTCCGCGCCGAGGGAGACCCGCAACGGCAGTTCGGTGCCGACGAGTCCGGCCGCGTCGGTCGGGGCGCTCGCGCCGGTGAGTGCCAGCGCGCCCAGGACATGGCCGGTGTCTTCCGCGTACACCACGGAGAGCGCCATCGTCAGCCACCACCGTTCGTCGCCGAGACCGCCGAAACCGCCGAAACCGCCGAGGACGCTGCGGGCGCTGCGGACGCTGCGGACTCCGAGGCGCCCGACGACGCCGAGACCGTCGCCACGACGAGGAAGTCGACCGCCCCGGGCCGCTCGACGACGTCACGCGGGCCGTTCAACGGGTCGTACAGGCGGGCCCGGCACCGCACCCGCAGCTCGTCGTCCACCGTGGCCTCCACCGGGGTGTACAGCACCGACTCCCCCAGCACGGGCGGGGTGCGCGGAGTCAGGTGGACATGCACGAGGACCCGGCCGTCGGCGACCTGCTGGGCCGTGATGCCCGTGGGCAGCGGCAGCAGCATGCCGTCGGTGGCCGTCCCGGACGTCACCAGGGTGCTGCCCGCCGGCATCGTGCCCTCGAAGCTGCCCGCGATCTTCAGGTTGCCGTTGGCCGCCATGGTCAGCAGCGGGTCGACCGTGCCGCCGCCCCGGTACAGGCCGAAGACCAGACTCGGCGAGTCGCCGCCGGACAGTACGATCGCGGGCTTGCCCTCCTGAGCCGTCTGGCCCGTGCGCAGGGTCAGGGAACCCGACTGGGCCGAGACGAGGTCCGCGCGTACTCCGGAGAACCGCACCGGGACCCCGCGCGCCACCGTCTCGACACCGCTGAAGTGACCGCCCGCCCAGCCGACGTAACCCAGCAGGATGCGCCATTGGGGCGGCGGTGCGGTCAACTGGGCGCCGATCGCCGGTGGTTGCTGCTCGTCGACCGTCCGCTCGTCGCCGAGCCGCCCGAAGGAGATCTCGTACGAGTCCTCCACCCGCGTCCGTCCGCCGGTACCGCCGCACGAGTCCGAGCCCGCGGACGTGGCCGGTTCCCGGTCGGCCGCGGCGAGGAAGACCGGATAGGGCTCTTTCTCATTCGGGTCCGCGCCATTGACCTCCTCGAAGTCGCTCTCCCGCAGCACGACTTGGTCGGTGAGGACCACCTCGCGGCCGGTGCCGTCGACGGCGTACCCCGGCTCCACCCGCACCTCGACGTACCGCGCGTTGGTCTCCGGGTCGGTGCGCGGCTCGGCGGCGAGGGCGAGTCCTTCGGCGACACCCCACTCGTGCAGGTGCCGGGCGTGCCGGGCGGACTGGCCGCGCGCGTACTCGACCGTGGCCGACAGGTCGGCGGCGGCCAGCACCTGGCCCTCGTGGAACGCGGGGCGCATCGGACCCGTCATTGCGTCTCACCGGGCTTCCGGGTACGGGAGGACCGGGTCCGCTTCGCCGGGGGCTTGGCGGTGGCCTTCGCCGGAGAAGCCTTAGCCGGTTCGGCGGGCGGGGTGGACTCGGCGGACGGGGCGTCGTCGCCCCCTGATCCTTCATCACCCGCTGATGCGTCTTCGCCAGTCGCCGCGCCCTCACCCCGAGGTGCCCCTTCGAGCTCCTCCAACCGCGACCCGAGCCGCTCCGGCATTTGCTCCGCCACCTGGCTCACCCGCTCCTGCGCGCTGCCCAGTTGGGCGCGCAGACCCTCCAACGCCGCGTTCAGGTCGGCCACTTGTGTCCGGAGCATGGCCAGTTCCTGCATGCTGTCGGTCACTTCGCTGGGGGTCGTGTAGACCTGCTCGTGGAGGGCCTTGGGCGGGGTCTCCCCGGGGGCCCGGGTGAGCAGCAGGGAGAGCATCTCCTCCAGGTCGCCGGTGCGCGGCCAGTCGCCGAGCAGCCCTTCGACGTACGGCCGCGGCACGGGGCCCTCCGACGGCAGTTCCGGCTTCCGGTGGCGCCGCGGGGGCTTGCAGCACAGCCGCTCGGCCAACTCCCGCAGCCGGTAGAGCTTGGGCAGCCACTCCCCGTACGCCGATCCGCCCGGCAGCACCTGTTCCCGGGTGGCGGAGCAGATCCGTACGACATCGCAGCCGTCGAGTTCGATGTGCGCGAGCAGGACGTCGGTGTCGGTGGAGTCGCCGCAGGGCGGGTTCAGCGTGGCGCAGGCCGCGTCGGTCACGAACCGCCGTACCGCCAGGCCCAGTTCGGCGGCCACCTCCGCGATCTGCTGGAGTTCGGCGATGGTCGCGCGCTCCGTGCTGTCCTGCGGCGGGGGCGGCAGGAGCGGCGGTACGTCGATGGCGGCGACCTTGTTGCGCAGGGCGCAGTCGGCGAGGGCGGGGCTCAGCTCCAGGCGGCCGAGGAGCCACTCGCGGATCAGGCTCAGGTCCGCGCGGAACTCCACCCGCAGCGCGTGACCGAGCGGTGTGCCCTGGGCGATCAGGCGTAGTTCCAGCGGTGCTTCCGCTTCCTCCTTCCCCATCGCGACCCGTGCCGCGGTCTCGGTGACCACCGCGCGGGCGAGGGAGCGGCGCAGCGGATCCGGCCACGTGGCTTCCTCGTCGATGCCGCGCAGCCGGTCGCACGCCCCGCTCAGCGTGCGGCGGGCGACGTGGACCGACGAGAGGTCGGGGTACTGCACCGTGAGCTGTTGCTGCCCGGTCGGGTCGTAGGTGTCGAAGCGGGCGACGGCACTGGCCAGCGCGCGGACGTGCTCCGTCATCTCGCGGGCCGTGGCCGGTGGCAGTGCTCCCTCGCCGCCCCCGTTCTCGCTCAGCCAGGCGAGCCCGGAGGCGTACCGCTTGGCGTCGGCGGCGTCGAAGCGGAAGGCGCGGTCCGTGCCGACGGACGCGGCGAACAGGGCGTCGACGTAGTGGCCGAGCCGCCGGTCGCGGCTGCGGGCCCGGTCCGCCCGCACCAAGTCGCCGATTCCCGCGAGCAGTTGGGTGCCGGGATTGTGGCGGTGGTCCTCGACGTCACCGCCCTTGACGAGGAACCGGAAGCCCTCCTGGACCCGGGAGGGGACGCACCCGGGTGAGGGGCAGGGCTCCTCCGTGGCGTACGGCGCCACCGGCTCGACCGGGAGTTCCTGGTACCGCACGAAGAGGCCGTAGCGGCGTACACCGTCGGCGTCGCAGGGCTCCCCGCAGTCCACACCGCGGGCGCTGACGCGCTGCTCCTGCACCAGGGCCCGTACGTCGACCTGTTCGGTGCAGGACACCACGATGTCGTTGCCCGCGCAGTCGAGGGCGTGTCCGGGGTGCACCACCACGGTTCCGCCGCCGCAGGGAGCGCAGCTGACGCCGAGTCCGCAGACCACTCCCGGGCCGGACAGCGTGCGGTTGTGCAGTCTGTCCTTCGCCGTCGTGTAGTCGACGAGCAGGCTGAGGTCGTCCTCGGTCAGCAGTTGTCCCGCGAAGAAGCGAGGTCGTACGAAGGCGGAGGTACGGGTGGTGTCACCCCCGCAGCCGCATCCGCAGTCGGTTCGCATGATCAGCGCTCCTTCACGAAGAACCAGCTCTCGAAGACGTCCCCACCCACACCGGTGCCGGACGTCCAGGGGCCGATGCCGGACGGCGGGAGGTCGCACCCGCCGTGCCTGGCCGCCCCTTCGGAATCGGTGGTGGCGGCGGTGTCGCCGCTTTCGGTGGTACCGGCCGCGTCGGCGGTCCGGTGGTCCGCGTCGATCAGCGGTACGCGTCCGCCGACATGGGTGCCGTCGACCGGGCGGCAGCAGCGGTCCAGGACGAACGCGGTCCGGACGGTGATCATCAGCCGGTCGCCGTCCTGCAGCGACTCCCGTGTCGTCTGCCGGAACCGGAACTCCTGGGTGAACTCGCAGGATTCGAGGTCGGGTTCGGTGAACTCACCGTGCATGTACGAGATGCCGGCGTTGTTGCCCCTGCCGCCCTCGATCACCTGGAGGTCGACCACGCCGGGCCGCAGCGAGTCGGTCCGGACCTCGCCGGAGAAGCGCACCACGAGCCCGCCGTCCTCGTTCTGGGTGCCGAGCAGGGCCTTGGCCTCGTCGATCGTGTAGGTGTGCCCGTGGATCCAGTTCACGCCGGTGATCACCGTGGGCACGTGCTGGCCGAAGGGGCGGCGCACGTTCATGTGGATCTGGTGTTCGCGCACCGGCTCGCGCAGGTCGGCACAGTCGATCCTGGCCAGCCAGAGCACCTTGTGCTCGCACGGGGAACAGCAGGTGTCGCAGCGTTCGTCCGCCGGGGGCTCGCACCCGGTGACGCGTACCGTGAAGCACTCCTCCGTCCAGCCGTACTCGCACTCGGAGGTGTCCGCGCAGGCGTCGTTGTAGACGGCCCGGGTGGCTTCCACGGCCCGCTCGGCGTACTGGACGCCGACCCAGACCGTCTCCGTGTCGCGTTCGTGCGGGGGCAGTGCCTTCCACAGGTCGATCACGCAACCGCCGCGCACCACGACCTCGTTGCCGTCGCAGTCCACGGCGAGACCGGGCGTGATCCGCACCTTGGCCCGGTGCCGGGTGCGCTCCGTCTCCGTGCCGCCCTGCTCGGTGTGCTCCAACTCATCGGCTTGTTCGGCCTGTTCGGCCTGTTCGGTCTGTTCGGTCTGTTCGGCCGGCTCCGCCTGGCGGTCCTCGTCGTGGTGGTGTCCCACCGGCTCCACGAACAGGCCGCACACCACGCCGTATCCGAGCAGGCAGCGCATGCGCAGCTTCAACTTCTCGCGGTGGTACTCCTGTTCGCGCTGGAAGTCCCTGGCGCCCAGCATCTGGCCGTGGAAGTACCGCAGCCTGCGCAGTGGCGGCGCGTCGAACTCCGCCGACCGCCGCGTCCCTGTCTCCGTCATCGCTGTCCTTTCACCACACTCGCGTATGCACACCGACGGCGGAGACGACTCCCACACCCACCCCTCGGCGCAACCCTCTGGGTCCTGGTCCGATCACCCCGTCGCGGCCCAGCCGCAGCGGGTGTTGGCCGCCCAGTACGGGCGGCGGAAGTGGTACGAACGCGGTGTCCACGCCGACCGTGGACCGGGAGCCGACCACGAAGCCCGCGCCGCCCGTCCGTACCGAGCCCACCGTGTGCGCCGGTGCCTGCCGCTCCACGAGCCGCCGCAGTGCCTGCTCGTCGGCCGGTGCGGTGGGAAGGAGCACCCGGAACCGGTGCGCGTGCGCGGTGAGCGGGTCGGTGTCCGGCGCGCCGAACGCCCGCAGCGGCGCCCCGCCCAGCGCCGAGCCGCCGATCCGGAACCGGCTCGACGACCGGCTGAACAGCCGCACGGCGCCGACACCCAACTCCCGTGATTCCAGGGGCCCTTTGGGCGCTTGGCCCTCATGCGACCCGGTAGCCGCACGCACCCACGCCCACCGCCGGTCCGTCGCCAGCTCCTCGATGACCGGGCGCACCCCGAACACGATGCGTACCGCCTCCCGCAGCGCCCACGGTGTGCCCCGGCGCCGGTACAACTCCGGGGCCCTGGCCAGCAGTTCGCGCCGGGTCCCGGCGTCCCAGCCGGCCTCGAAGGACAGGCCCAGCAGTCCGGACAGCCACGGCAGCACCTGGTCGGGGACGCCGGCCGGGTCGAGGAGCGCCGGGTACCGTTCGATCACCCGGTCGAGGTCGGCGAGCGAGGCGTCGAACAGGGACAGGAAGCGCTCGGTGAAGTCGTCGGCCGCGGGGTCCATGCGGTAGGCGGGCGGCAGGAGTTCGGCGCTGGTGGACCGGGGGAAGTCCAGGCGGATCCGGCGTACGACCGGGGTCGCGCCGCCGTCGCCCGACAGCCGCAGTCGCAGCCGCAGACAGCGGCCGGGCGGCTGGTCGACGAGGAAGTCCGTGACTCCGGGGGGCGAGATCTGCCAGTCGGTCTCGTCGTAGCGGCCGTCCTCGGACACCACGATCTCGACCGCGACCGCTGTGCCGGCCGGCACGTCGGCGTCCACGCGCACGCGGTGCCAGCGGCAGCGTGAGATGCCGCTGTCGAGCAGGCCGGTGAGGAGGAGTCCGTCGGTCGCGTACGGTGTCGTCGCCGTCGGCGGGGTCTGCCTCGGCCCGCCCTGCCAGGTGTGGCAGGTGGTCACGGCGCCGTCCGGGCCGTCCTCCCGCAGACAGAACCCGTCCTCGTCCGCCGAGATCAGCGCGGACGGCGGCAGGGCCGCGGCGAGTTCGTCGACGGTGGCGACGCGGAATGCGCCCTGTCCGCCGCCTCGGTGGATCGTCAACCGGCCGTCGTCGTCGGTCAGCAGCCAGATCGTCCGGCTCTCCCCTGTGCGCAGCCCGACGACCTCGCCGCGCGCTCCGGTGTGCAGCAGCCCGCGGAAGGCGCCCGTCGAGTCGAACCGGCGCAGGTCGGTGTCGCCCGCGCAGGCCACGAGGACCTCGTCCCCGGCTGCGGGCGCGGCCCACCGGGGCTCGTCGACCCAGATGACACCGGCGAGTTGCTCTCCCTCACGGCGCCACACCAGGACCCGGTCCCCGTCCACCACGGCCAGTCGGTGTCCCCGCGCGGCGACGGAGACGGGCTCGCGCAGCAGGCCCGGGTCGCACGGCGGCGGCCATACGGTGGTCCAGGCGCCCGTGCAGGCGTCGCGGCGCAGCAGGCCCGGGCCGTCCGGGACGAGCAGGTACCAGGAGCACGCGTCGCATCCGGGCGCGAGGCGGGGGTCGGGGAACCACGGGAGCAGCTGCTGTCTGGTGGGTCCGTCCGGTGCGGGGCCGCTGTGGGCCAGCCGGATGCCGGCCGGGTCGTCGAAGCCGACGATGTTCTCCAGTCCCGGCTCGCCGACGACGGGTTCCTCCCAGCCGACGTGGGCGTCGAGGAGGCGGAAGGTGGCGGGGTGCTGGGTGCACGTCATGTCCGGTCTCCTACCGGGATCAGCAGCGGGCGCTCCGGCCAGACGAGGGTGTGGGGCGGGATCGCGTGGTCGGCGCAGGCCGGCTGCCGTATGCCGTCGACGACGAGCGAGAGCCGGGTGACGGCGAGGACGCCGTCGGCCGCGAGGAGGCGCCGGAGCAGTGCCGTGTGCCGCAGTGCGCCGCCGAACGGCCAGCCCGCGCCGTTCTCGCCGCCGGTGAGCGGATCGAGGTAGGTGCGCACCGCGTCGCCCGCCCCGGTCAGGACGGTGGCCCGGTCGAGGTCCGGGTCGAGCGTGACCCAGGCCTCCACGGCGACCTTCCGGTACGAGGCGGGGGCGGCGACGACGGTGACCCCGGCGGGGGCGACCTCGCGGGTCAGGAACTCGGTGACGGCGCGCAGGGTGGCGGCGGCGGGGACCGGTGGTTCGCCGGTGTCGTCGGCGGGCGGTACGACGAGGACTCCCACGACGCCGGGGATCGGCGTGCCGGCGAACCCGGGGTGCAGTCCCGCCACACCCTGGGCGCGGGCCACCGACGCGCCGGGCGCGCGCAGGGCGAGGAGGCCGTAGTCGGCCGGTGCCACCGCCCGGCCCCGGGCGCGCAGTTGACCGACGCCCCGGCGCATCGCGTCCTCGTCGGGCTCGGCGTCCGTTCCTCCGGTGGCGGGGAAGGGGTTGTTGACGCCGGTGACGAACGGCAGCGCGGTGACCACCGAGTTGACGGCACCGGCGCGCACGGCACCGGCGCTGCCGCCGCCGACCCGGTAGCGCACGGCCCGTACGTTGCGGAACCCGGGCGGCACGGCTGTACCGTTGACGCCGTCCCCGAAGGTCACCTCACCGGTGGCGTGGTCCACGGTGAACACCGGGTCGTCGGCGCCGTACGCGGCCAGGCTCTCCACCTCGTGCCAGCGGGAGGAGGTTCTGGACGTGGAGCCGGCCGTGGTGCCGAACACGTCGCCGCCGGTGTCGTCGTCGACCTCGATGACCACGGACCCGGCGAGGATGGGGATCTGACTGAGCGTCATCCGCCGCAGGCCGCTCGCGCCCGGGGTCTGGACCGGCTGGAGCGGCTCGTCCCTGATCGTGCGGGCGGCGGTGGCCGCGATCGTGTTCAGCCGCAGTCCGGAGAGTACGGGCGCAGGGCCGCCGAAGGCGCCGTGCGCTATCTGCAGCCGGATCCAGCGCAGTTGGGGCCGCGGTCGGGAGCCGGGTGGGCTGCCCGGCCGCCATGAGCGCGGGACCCTGAGTTCGACGGTCCCGTCGGCGCTCAGTCCGGCCGTGGAGTCACGTACGAGTTCGGCGGGCACGAGCCGGGTGCCGTCGAGGATGTCCCAGCGCAGGAGCGGAAGGGCGGGCAGGGGAAGGGGAGTTGGGCCGCCGGAGTCCGCGGGAGCGGGTGCGGCGGCGACGACCACCAGGCCCAGCGAGAGGCGCGGATAGGGGACGGCCGGTCCCGCGAGGCCGATCCACAGGCCGTTGCCGGGTTGCGGGTCGCGGCCGAACGGCGCGAACGGGCGGCCGGGACCGGCGGGACCGAGCGGCAGGTCCTCCAGCGTCCCCGCCTCCTGGACGGCGAGTGCGGCGAGGGTGGCCGGTGTGGCGTACAGGTCCTGGTCCGTCTCGTAGACGACCTGGCCCGCCGGTGTCGAGGCCGCGCTCTGGAAGCCCGCGGGGATCAGCACGGAGACGCCGTCGGGCGGGTTCACGGTGAACTCCAGGAGCGCGGCCGCCGCGCTCGCGGGCCGCCTGCGCACTCCGGCCGTGGCCAGGTGCTCGGCGAGTATCTTCTCCGGCAGCCGGTTGACGCGCGAGAGCACGGGTTCGGCCAGGGTCCCGAAGAGGCGGACGAGCGCCACCCCGGCGTCCTGGCGGTCGGGGTCGGTCCAGTCGGGGGTGTAGCCGGCGATCCGGCCGCGCACGTCGGTGCGTACGGCCTCGCGGGTCGCCTCGACCAGTTCCGGCTGGACGCCGGACGGGCCGGTACCGGGGACGAGGTCGCCCTCGGTGCGCGCGTCCTTCTCCCACCACACGTCGCCGGTCATGCCAGCCCCTCCCCCGGTTCGACGGTGGGCACGATCCGGGTGCGGACCGACCGCAGTGCGGGCAGTTCACCGGTGCGCAGCGCCACCTCGTCGCAGCTCTCGTCCGGGTCGGCCCCGTCGAGGCCGATCGCCACACCGGCGACGTCCGCGAGGTCTCCCAGGGCCCGTTGGGCGGCACGCAGGAGGGCCGACGGGCGCAGCGCCTCCCCGAACGGCCAGCCGTCCTGCTCCTCGCCGCCGACGAGCGGGTCGAGCAGGCGGCGCAGCGCGGACGTGACCACGGCGGACACGCGGGCGCGGTCGGCCGGGCCGCCCGACAGGTCGACCCGGAGGCTCACATCGCGGTAGCGGGGCCCGCGCACGAAGACCTCGGAGGTGAGCAGCCGGGCCTCGTCGAGGCGGGCGGCGACCGCGCGCAGCATGCCCGGGTCGGGCCGCGGCGCGGCGACGAAGTCCTCGCGGTCGAGGTCGGTCCGCTGCGCCGACGGGACGATGTGGACGGTGACCGCGCCGGGCACCCGGTCGCACGCGAATCCGGCGTGCTCGCCGAGGGACGCGTAGGCGCGGGCGACGGCGACTCCCGGGGTCGTACGGGCGAGGGTGACGAAGTCGTCCGCGGTGACCGCCCGGGTCACCTCTCCCAAGGAGGCGCCCGCGCGCTGCCGTGCGGCGGTGACCGTCTCGGGGTCCTCGCCGCCTTCGGCCCGTACGAGGTTGGCGGCCACGACCGTGCCGAGGTCCGCCGGGGTGTCCGGGAGCGCGACCCAGTTGTCGGTCAGGCCGCCGTTGCCCTCCCGGCCGCCGCCGAGCACGTAGTCGACGACGGCGTCCGGGTCCGGCCTGGGGATGCGTCCGGTGAGTCCGTCGCCGAAGACCACCGCGCCCTCGGTCCGGTCGACCAGGTGGACGCGGTCGGTCGGCGCGCCGAAGGTGAAGTCGGGCACCGGCTGCCACTCCTCGCCCGCCAGGCGCACGGCCGCTTCGAGGAGCCGGCCCGCGGCGTCGGGCAGCACCAGGTGCTGACCGGGGAGTTTGAGCCACGCCTCGATCTGGTCCGCCAGGTCGGCGCCCTGTGCGGTGTACCGGCGGCGGTGGCGGGCGACGGAGACGTTGACGGCGAGCCCGCGCAGGAGGGGCGGGGCCGCGTAGGTCGCGGCCGTGGTCGAAACCAGCACGCCGGTGTCCTCGGTGGTCCAGCCGGCGGGCGGGTGGAGCCGGACGACTCCGGACCGCCGCAGCCCGGCCGTGCCGTCCTCGACCTTCTCGAACGGACCCGAGAGGTCGGAGTCCGGCCGGAACCAGGACCAGGTCAGCTCGGCGGGAGGCGGTACGTCGGCGACCGCGGTGGGCAGCCAGGACGCCAAGGACGCGGTGGGGGCGTCCAGTTGGAACAGGAGGCCGATCGGGCCGGGGGCGGAGTGCGCTCCGGTGAGCGGCAGGGTGAACCGGGCCCGCGCCGGCGTGCCGTCGCCCGCGAGGAGTGCGACGCCCCGGCCGGCCCGCAGGTCCGCGGTGCGGTCGCGGTCGGTCCACACGGTGATCGTGCCGTTCTCGGCGAGCGGGAGGACGGTGACGTCGTCGTCGAGGGTGAAGACGACGCGCCCCAACGGGTCCCGGGTCAGCGCCGTTCCGGCGGGGACGAGCGGAACGGCGGTGCCCTGCTGCCGGGCGGACAGCCGCAGCACCGTGGCCGCGGGACGGGCGGGGCGCGGCGGGGCGATGCCGAGCAGCCGGAGGATGGCGACGACGAGGGCGTCCGGTACCTGGTCGAGCCAGTACAGCCGCTGTTCGAGGAGGTAGGCGAAGAGTTCGAGGAGGGTGACGCCCGGGTCGACGGGGGCGTGCAGGGTCCAGGCGCCGTCCGACTCGGCGGGGATCCGGCGGCGGACGGCCGCCATCATGTCGGCCCAGGTGAGGTCGTCGAGGCGGGGTGCGGGCACGGTCATGGTGTGCTCCCCGCGGGACCGGTGAGGCCGCTGAGTCCGACGTAGAACGGGAACACCAGGTTGGCCTTGGTGTTGCTGCGCCGGACGCGGTAGACGACGGAGACGGTGACCCGTGACTCGTCGGCCGGGTCGGCCTCCGCGCGGACCTCGTCGAGCTCCACCCTGGGCTCGTGGACGCGGACCGCCTCGGCGATCGAGTTCTCCAGGTCGCGCAGGTTCTGCACACTGCCGGGGGCGAACACCAACTCCGGTGCGCGGGTGCCGAGTTCGGGCTGCATCACGCGCTCGCCTCGGCCGGTGAGCAGCAGTGCTCGCAGACAGTGCTCGATGCTCTCCTCGCCGACGGCGTAGCCGAGCCGCCCGGCCTCGTCGGGCAGGATCGGGAACCGCCAGCCCGTGCCGAGGAAGTCCTCGCTCATGCCGTCCTCGCCTTCTTGGCCAGGACGTCGGCCGTGAGCGGAACGGTCGGCGCGCTGGTCGGCCCGGCGGAGGACGGGTGGGTGTGCGTGTTGAACTTCTCGAGCAGCGCGTTGCCGAGCACGAGGGGTTCGGTGGCACCGGCGCCGAGTTCGATGGCGGAGGAGTCGACGGTCACCTTCGGTGCCTTGAGGGTGATCTCCCCCTGCGCGGAGACGGTCACGCTGCCGCCCTCGGCGGCGGTGATCCGGATCGCCTTGCCCTGGTCGTCGAGTTCCACCACGTGCCCGGCGGCCGAGGTGATGCGTACGGCGGCCTGGGAGGTGTTGTCGTCGAAGAGGATCTGGTGGCCGTGCTTCGTCCGGATGGTCTTCTGGTCGCGTCCTTCGGTGCGGGCGGTCGGCGGTTTGTCCTTGCCGTTGTAGAGGCCGCCCAGGACGACGGGGAAGCGCATGTCCCCGTGGACGAAGGCGACGAGCACCTCGTCGTCCTTCTCCGGGACGAACACGGAGCCGTAGCCGTTGCCCGCGTACAGCTGGCTCACCCGGCACCAGTCGGTGACCGTGGTCCCGTCGAACCAGGGGAACTTCAGCTTGACCCGGCCCTCGTCGTCGCCGTCGCACTCCGCGACGAGCGCTTCCACGACGCCGTAGAAGCGTTTGTCGGTGCTGCGGGACCGTGGCGTGGTCCTGGTCGTCACTGGTCCCCCTGGTGGATCCGCCGGCCGGTGAACTGGGTGAAGAAACCACTGGTGTTGAGGGTGTGCTCGACCCGTTTGACGAAGTACGTGCCGGAGAACCGGCGTCCGAGGCCGTAGATCTCCAGGTTGTCGCCGGGCCGCAGTTCGGGCAGGCCCGCCACCTTTCCGGTCGCGGTGATGAACTCGTAGGCGCGCTCGCGCAGCAGGCTGATCGCCAGTTCGCGGGCCTCCTGGTCGCTGGTGACCGGTGCGTCGACCATGACCTCCTGGCGGCCCTGCACCGCGGACTCGGCGGCCTGCGGCCCGCTCTGGCCGTCGGCGGAGTTCTGTCCGGCCGGGAGGTTCTCGGCGGTCGCGGTGAACGCGATCGGCTGCTTGGTGCGGGGGTCCCAGCCCCGGACGGTGACCTTGCTGACCTGCTGGGAGACCGTCAGCGTCGGGGTGAACTCCATCAGATTGGGGATCAGTCCCGCGGGCTGATTCGTCGGGCCGGTGGACAGCCCGGGAGCGTAGGCCAGCCGGTACACGCGGATCGGGCGGCCGTCCCGGCCGTCGGTGGGTTTGATGAAGTACAGCGTGTCCTCGCCGGTGACCGGGTCCGGCAGCAGGAAGCAGTCGAAGTCGAGCCGCTTGGCGCGCTCCAGCAGGAAGCTCGCGTCGTCCTGGTTCTTCTGCACCACGCGGTCGTGGACCGGGCCCTCCTCGGTGACCACGATCCGCAGGTGGTTGCGCCGGGCGATCTGCTGGGCGATCTCCCAGTCCCGCTTGCCGAGGTAGATCTTGCTCTCGTTCTCGGTGGGCTTGCGGTCCTTCAGCCGCAGCAGCCCGTCGACCCCGCTGACCGAGATGGTGGGCGACGAGCCGTCGGTGAACTTCGGGCTGAGGGTGGAGATGGTCCCGGTGGCGACGGTGAGCAGCTGGTCGGCGTAGCCGAGGCGGACCGAGACCCGGCAGCCGAGCTGGAAACTCGGCGAGTCGCTGTGCTTGAACCTCAGGTTGGCGTCGTCCCAGTTGTTCAGGGTGAGGTCGAAGCCGGACATCTCGTCGATGTCCCGGTTCACCTTGATGTCGATGACGTCGTTCTTGGTGGACGGGTCCAACTCCAGTCCCTCGATGCGTACTTCGAACTCGGGCGCGTACCGGTCGGGTGAGGCGACCTCGGGGGTGGGAGAGCTCATCGCGTGCTCCTCACGGCAGCCGGGGCACGGTCAGCACCCGGCCCGGTCGCAGGTCCCGCGGGTCGTCGATGCCGTTGGCGCGCGCCAGTTCGCGCCAGGCGTCGGGGCGCCGGTACACCGCGGTGGAGATGGAGCTGAGGGTGTCGCCGCGGCGCACCACATAGCTCTTCTCCACCGTGGGCGAGGAGCGCGGCACGGCGGCGACCTGCACGGCGGCCGGGCGGTACTCCTTGAGGGAGAGGTCCAGCATCGCCCGCAGCGGCACGCCGTCCGGCCGGAACAGCTGGTAGTTGACGTCCAGTTTCTCGACGACGCCGGTGAAGACCTCCTCGTCCCACACGAACCGGACGATGGGCGGCGCGTGTTCGCGGCTGTCGGGGCGCAGCAGGTTCCGCAGCGCGTCGACGTACGCGGTCCGTACGTTGTCCAGGGTGTCGGAGGTGTCGACCAGCGCCTGGACGGTGAGCGTCTCGGTGCCGCCGCGGATGTACTGCAGCGGGGGTGTCTCCAGGCCGGGGATGGTGATCTCGGCGAAGGTGTTGCTCTTGCTGAGCTTGTAGTCGGTGGGGTTGAACCGCAGCGGGATCCGCCGCTGCCGCTCGTCGGCGATCACCGGCCGGACGATCTCCAGCCGGGCCTGGGCGGCGCCCTGGCGGGCGGAGGAGACGGGCGTGACGCTCACGACGGGCCCTCCCCGTCGCCGAAGCGGCGTTCGGCCTCGGTGTGTTCGGTGCGGGCGCGGGCGTCCTCGTAGAGCCTCGCCCAGGCCTGGATGTGCTTGTTGAACAGCCGGGTGAAGACGGCGCCGTCGTCGCCCTCCACCTGGTACCGGACTTCGAGGTTGTGAATGGTCACCTTCGGCACGCCGGTCACCTCCCTTGGCTCTGTCGCGGCAGGCCGTTCGCCGCGGTGTCCTGCAGGACTTTGGTCAGCCCCTCGTGGGCGATCTCCAGCGACTCGATGGCGACCGCGTTCTGTTCGGCGTGCAGGTCGGGTCCGGTCCACTTGGCGGCGAGCCCGCCGTGGAAGGCCCAGGCCGCGCCGGGTGTCCCGTCCGGGGCGAGCAGGATCACCGCGCCGTCGCGGCGGGCGCCGAGGGAGTCGGCGAGTCCGGTCTGGTACCAGGTCCACAGGCCGGAGTCGCGTACCACTCCGCGTTTGAGGGTGATGCGGTTCCAGGAGTGGCGCAGCGGGAGTTGGTGGACGGAGTCGTTGCGGCCGCCCTCCGGGTAGCTGGTCACCTCCAGTTGGGCGCCGAGCCCGGTGACCTCCTGGAACGCTCCGGCGGCGACCAGCGGCAGCAACTGCGCCTGGGCGGGCGGCAGATACGCGTCGCCGGGGTCGAGCGTCACGAGGAATCGGTACTTCGGCAGCGGGTCCTGGTTCATGCCTCGATCACCTCCAGACCGCGGTCCTGGCCGAGTACGAGACGCAGCCGGACGAACTCCATGGGGACGGCGGCGGCGACCTCGATCTCGCAGACCAATTGCCCCGGGTCCTGCTCCGGCGGGTTGTTGGTGTCGTCGCACACCACCTGGAACGCCTGCTCGGGCCGGCTTCCCGTGAGGGCACCCGCCCGGAAGGCGGACAGCAGCACCGAGGTGATGGCGCGGACGAGGGTCAGCCGCAGTTCGGGCGAGTTGACGTCGAACACCAACGGGCTCGCCACCCGGCGGATCGCGCGCACCAGGAGGTGCAGCAGTCTGCGGTGCGCGATGTAGCGGGTGCGGGGGTCGGCGGACAGGGTGCGTCCGCCCCACACCATCAGTCCCCGGCCCCGGGTGCAGCGGATCAGGTCGACGCCCGCGTCGAAGAGGCGGACCTGCTGGGGCTCGGGGAGTTCGGCGGCGAGGTCGACGGCCTCCAGGATCACGGCGCCGGCGGGGGTGTGGTGGGCGCCGCGCTCGGCGTCGAGCCGGGCGATCACGCCCAGCACGTGCCCGGACGCCGGGACGGTACGCAGTGCGGGTCCGTCGGGGATCCGCAGCGGCGGGTGGTAGACGGCCGCGCAGCTCAGCAGTCCGCTGTCGCCGGTCCCGGTCAGTGACTCCACCCAGTCCGCCGTGGCGTCGACGGAGGACAGCCGGGGCGGGACGTCGAGGACGACCAGCCGGTCCAGGAGCGGGGACACGGTCCCCAGCAGTTCCAGGACCGCGTCGGTGTGCACGGTCCCGGACAGGTCCGTGCCCAGGTCGGGCAGCGCCACCAGGGCCGGTTCCGGGAGTTCGGACTGCACGGTCACGGCGTCCGTGTACTCCTGGCGGGTCGGCGGGGAGTCGGTGCCGCCGGCGAGCGTCAGGGACCAGGACATCGAGATCGGGCCGGGAGCGCCGGGGTCGGGGGCGGGTCCGTCGGGGATCAGCCGGATGTAGCGGGATTCGGCGAGCCGGTCGGCCACCGCGGCGGGCGGCAGGCCGGGGAAGGTCTCGGGCGCCTCGCCGGGCACGGTGATCCGCACACTCACCGTGGGCGGTCCGGCGACGGTGCTGGCCTGGTGGCGGATGCCGACGCGTACGGTGTCGCCCCAGGCGCCCGGGCTGGTGGCGACCACCCGGTAGCGCGTGGCCGCGAATCCGTCGATGTCCCCGACCGGCCACAGGGCGTGCGCGGTGGCGGCCGGCCCGGACACCCTCAGCACCCAGGCGGTGCGGCCGCCGTTCTCGAAGAAGCCGCGCAGCGCGTACGGCGTGGCGAAGTCGCCCTCCGGCGGTGGCGGTCCGAAGACGCCCACGACGTCGTTCCAGCTCTCCACGCGCACCGGGGTGCCCACCGGACCGCGGCGGAACCGGCCGAGGAAGGCTGCCACGTCCGTGCGCAGCGGCTCCGGTTCCGGGCCGCGCGGCACGAACGTCAGGGATACGCCGGGAAGCGCTTCGCTCGTCATGTCAGACGTCGATCTCCAGCTTCTCGACCGCCAGGACGAGCGTCTCCATGGCGATCTCGTTCTTGGTCGCGCTGAGCGTCGGGCCGGTGTACTTGGTCGGCCAGCCCCGGTCGAAGTTCCAGCGCATCGCTTCCTGGCGGTTCTCGTCGAGCAGCACGATCGAGCCGGAGGCGCGGCGCACCTTGCCGTTGAGGGCCTCGGTCACCCAGTTCCAGAAGCCGACATGGCCGGTGATGCCGCGCTTGAAGGTGAGGTTGGTGAACTTCTTCAGTCCCGGGATCTTGCGGACGGTGATGTCCTCGCTGCCGTTGCGGTACTCGATCGGCGGGACCTCCAGCTCCAGACCGCTCATCTCGGTGAAGGAGCCGCTCACCGCGACGCCGTCGTCGCTGACGTTGGTCACGATGATCTGGAAGTTGTATGACGCGTAGGGATCTTCCCTGGTCACGGGTGGCATGGTGGCCGCTCCTCAGTCGGGTGCTCGGGCTCGGTCGGGTGCTGCTCAGGCGAGCTGGGTCTCGCGGGTCTTCTGCTGGATCCGGAAGATCACGAACTCCGCGGGGAAGACCGGCGCGACACCGATGACGCAGATGAGCCGGCCGTTGGCCAGGTCGTCCTCGGTCATCGTGGTGCGGTCGCAGGCGACGAAGAACGCCTCGTCGGCGGTGGTCCCGGCGAGCGCGCCACTGCGCCAGACCGTGGTGAGGAAGTTGGTGACCGTCTGGCGGACCAGGGCCCACAGCGACTCGTCGTTGGGCTCGAAGACCACCCACTGGGTGCCCTCGTCGATGGACTCCTCCAGGAAGAGGAAGAGCCGCCGGACGTTGATGTACTTCCACGAGGTGTCCGAGGACAGCGTGCGCGCGCCCCACACCCGGTGGCCGAGGCCGGGGAAGAACCGCAGGGCGTTGATCCCCTTGGGGTTCAGCAGGTCCTGATGGCGTTTGGTGACGTCCTGGGCGATGCCGTCGGTCTGCCGGATGCCGCGGATGACCACGTTGGCCGGTGCCTTGTGCACGCCCCGCTCCACGTCGACCCGGGCGTAGATCCCGGCCATGTGACCGGACGGCGGTACCTCGACGTCACGGTTGGTGGAGGGGTCGCGGGCGACGAGCCACGGGTAGTAGAGCGCCGCGTACTTGGTGTCGATGGGCTCGCGGAAGGTCTGGATGCCCTCGATGTCGAGGCCGTCGCGCGGGTCGAGGATCGCGAACCGGTCCCTGAGGAGTTCGCAGTGCGTGACCAGGGCCGATTCGACGGTGCCGGACCACATGCCGGGCACCGCGCAGACGGCCACCTCGTCTATGTCCTCCAGAGCGACGATTCCGGTACGGCGACCACTGCCGCCGTCCACGCCGACGAAGTCGGACACCCTGAGGGCGGCGTACGCGTCGTCGCCGTCCGCCAGCGTCAGCCACGAACCCGTCGCGGGCACCGGGAACTTCGTGAGATCGGTGGACAGGCCGGTCAGCGCCGTGGCCTGCACGAGCTGCGAGCGGCTCTGCAGGGCGGTCGTCAGATTGGCCGGGTTGTCGCCGGTGAGCCGGAGGTTGGGGAACGTCTCGGTGACCGCCGCCCCCGCGGTGTCCGTGAACCGGGTGCTGACCTCGGCCTCGACCAGATGGATCCGGTCGGTCTCGAAGAGCGTCCCGGGGACGTTCCGGTCGAGGGTGACGAGATCCTCGGCGACCGTCTGGACGCCCATGGCGGTCAGGGTGGTGCCGTCGTCGACCTGGACGACCGCGCCCTCGTACAGCCTGCTCGCGCCGCCGACCCGCAGCGTCGGCGCGGCCGCGGTGTTGCCCCGGCGCACACGGCGCACCGTGAGCCCGGTCTCCCACTCCAGGTGGGTCGTGTTCGCCGGGAGGGTCAACGTCACCTTGCCGTCGGCCGGTTGGCTCACCTGGACCTTGAAGCGGTCGGTGCCGATCAGCACCCACACGTCGGCGGGCAGGTCGTCGGGGTCGAGTCCGTTGGCCGTGGCCACCTCGACGGAGTCGCTGTTCGCGTCGGCGTCCGCGACCAGGCGCGTGATGAACAGCGCGCCCTCCTGCGGATCGGGCAGCACCGGCAGGGCCGCACCGACCATCGGCTGCACCCGGACCTGGACGCCGTCGCCCCACGCCCCGGGGCTCACCGCGGCCAGCCGCAGTGTCTTCTCGGCGCCACGCTGCCCGACCTGGACGTAGTCCCCGCGGGCGATCCTGACCTCGGCGGGCAGCGGCGTCTCCAACTGGATCCGGCGGGCGCCCATGTCGTACGCGGAGACCGCCGCGGTGTGGATCGTCTGCTGGTCGTCGCCGCGGAAGATCTCGATCTGCTGGCCGACCCCGGTGAAGCCGATCAGGTGCCCGAGCCGGAGGCTGGTCGCGCCGGGCGCGGCGTCGGAGGCGACGGGGCTCACCAGGCCGTTGACCAGTTCCCCGGAGGCGGGCTTCGCGCCTTCGGCGGCGACCCGCTTGATGTAGAGCCGCTGACCGCCGTTGTCGAAGAAGCCCTTGACGGCCAGCGGGAACAGCCACCAACGGCCGCCTTCGGAAGGGTCGTTGGCCCAGCCGTCGCGTACGCCCGCCTCCGGCTCGGGCAGGAAGCCGCCGAAGACCGTCTGGAACTCCAGGAAGTTCGTGACCAGTTTGGGCTTGCCGGAGTACGGGCCGCGAGCGGTCACCCCGACCATGCCGGCCGTGCTCGTACTCACCCCCGCGATCGTCCGTGGCCCCGCATCGATCTCCTCGATGTAGACCCCTGGGCTCAGATACTCGGGCATGGATGGCTCCTTCACTGCTCACGAATCTCGATGACGTGTCGGCGCTCGGCTTCCTGGGGCAGGCGCACCGTCAACTCCCCGGTCCTGCCCGGCCGTTCGGTGGCCTCCAGGAGGAAGGTCTCCTCGGCGGTGTTCTCCGTGGCCTTCTCGCCCTCCCAGCGCAGGGCGAGCCGGAAGGCGCCCGTGGCGTCGGAGAGGGTGCGTTCGTGCCACGGCGTCAGGTCCTGGCCGGTCCGTCCCCCGGCCTCGACGAGCGCGTTCGCCACGGGGGCGCGGGTGGTCGCGTCGAGCACGACGCCGCGGACCGTGCGCACACCCGGCGGATAGGGAAAGGCGACCCCCGGCAGCAGTCTGACCAGCCTCGGGGAGGCCTCCTCGGACGGCGGGTGGGTGTCGTCGTAGGGGTGGACCAGGAACTCGACGCCGACGAGACCGGCCGAGAACGGTTCGCCGTCGGCCGGGTACAGCGGCTGGTAGCCGGCGGCCTCGAACCGGACCCGGTGGCGCTCCGGCGAGGCCGCCCACGGCTCTGCCCGCCTGCCGAGTCCCGGGAAGGCGAAGTGGCCGCTGGGGGTGCGCACCGCCCTGTCGTCCAGCGGCAGCCAGCCGCCCGTTCCGTCGGACCCGCCCTCGTCGTCGAACCGTTCGAGGCGGACCTCCACGCCCGCGGAGCGCACCCGGCGGGCGTGGTCGTCGAACGGCACCAGCCAGACGGGGCTGTAGAGGACCGAACGGCCCACGGGCAGAAAGGCGTTCATGGTGTCGCCGCCCCCTGGATGATCCGGCTGCGCACCGGGCGCACCGCCGTCTCGACGGCCGAGTCCAGGTTGACGACGCGGATCTCGTAGTTCAGGGAGAGGCGGTACGGCTTCTGGATCGCGTACCAGACCCAGGACTTCTGATCGAGGGTCAGGGGCGTCAGGGTCGTGTGCAGCGAGTCCGTGCTGCCGGCCAGGCTGCCGGACAGTTGGGTGCCGTCCAGGATCGCGTCGTCGTAGAACGTCTGCAGGGCGCGGCCGAGCATCCGGTGCTGGGTCGCCTGGTCGCCGCCCCACGGGGTGATCAGATACCGCAGCAGCAGGGCCATCGGCGGTTTGCGGGTGGTGAGTTGGTCGGGCGGCTGGGAGCGCACCGGGGGCCGGTTGCGCGAGGTGGGGTCCTCGGCGATCTCGTAGAGGAACACCGTGAGTTTGGGGGGCGGGGTCTGCACCGCCTCGGAGAGGTCGTTGAGTTCCGCGATCGGTGGGGGCATGTCGCGCTGGCCCAGGCCGCGCAGGGACTGCGTCAGCGTGCTCACGATGACTGACGAGACATCGGCGATCACACCGAAGTCACCCATGCGAAGCCCCCTCGGACCGGTGCGCGCGCCGACGACGTATGCGGAGAGCATGCAGAGGCCCCCGTGATCGGCCCGCGACCCACCCGTCACACCGACGTCACCGCCGCGTACGGGTTTTCGTCCGCGTCGCTCGTGATGACGTCACCGGACACGGATCGACAACGCCCGGGTGACAGCGGTCGGGGACACTCGGTCTCTCATGGAGACCCCCTCAACACGGTCCGGCGTCCTGATCCTTCGGGTATGGGTGGAGAGCGGCAGGGAGGACGGCTTCCGCGCGCGCATCATCCGGACCGTCGACGGGCAGCAGGAAACACCCACCGCGGTGAGCAGGACGGGCGACGCCCTCGCAGCCGTGCGGACCTGGCTCGATGAGCTGATCGAGCGCGAGGGGTGACGAATCCGCGACGCTCCGGTGATTCCTTTTTGACGCCCGCCCGTTAATAGTCGAGTCTGCGATCGCAACTTGCTTGTAACGTGGCCTCGGGAATCTCTGGAACCACACCGAAGATCACCGAAGTCGACATCGGTATCGGGGGCGTCGATGAACGGACGAACACAGCCAATCTCCCTGAGGTTACTCAAGGGATTTGCACTGACGATTGATCACACCCGCATTCCAGTCTGCTCCAGCACGCAACGACTCATTGCTTTCCTGGCCCTGCAGGACATGCCTCGCTCACGCACCTACGTGGCCGGAATCCTCTGGCCGAATGTCACCGCATCACGTGCCAACGCAAACTTGAGGTCCTCTCTCTGGCGAGCGACACGCATGGGACACCCCATCATCGACGCCTCCTCACGCGAACTGGCCATCTCCAAGGACATCGCCGTCGACCTGCACGGAGCCGTTGCGTGTGCACACAGGCTGCTCGACAACTCGCGCGCGTGCGACGACATCCTCACCATGCAAACCCTGGCGGACCTGTCGGCCGACCTGCTCCCTGAATGGCCGGGAAACGACTGGATGCTGATCGAGCAGGAGCAATATCATCAGCTCCGCCTTTATGCCCTGGAATCAATGACCGAGCGCCTCACGGCAGCACGGCGCCACGGCGAAGCGGTCGCCGCCGGACTCACCGCCGTGCGTACGGAACCCTTACGGGAAAGTGCACATCGTGTGCTGATGAAAGCGCATTTGGCAGCCGGCAACAGGGGCGCTGCACTGCGCCAATACGAACAATGCCACCGCATCCTTCAGGACGAATTGGGGCTGGAGCCCTCCCCCTCCCTGAGGGCCCTTCTGCCGCCCCACACCGAACGCAACGGGCGATCCCGGCTCCGGCCCTCCGGAGCCCAACTCGAAGTGTGATGCCGCCTCACCGGCACGGAAGACGGCATCAGAACCGCGTGCTCCTACGACAACCCGGGCTCCCGGCGGCGATCAGGCGCCGAACACCTGGAACTCCGAGACCTGCCCGGCCGGCCAGCCCGTGTTGGCGGTGAAGGTGAGGCGTACGTAGCGGGTGGTGACCGTGGCGGGGAGGGTGAGGGTCGCGGTGTTGCCGGTCGCCGGGTTGAAGGTGTAGCCCGCCGCGGCGAGGAGTTGGGTGGAGGTGCCGGCGTCCGTGCCGCCCTGGACGGAGATGGTCTGGGTGCGGGTGCCCCAGGCGGTGGCCGGGGGAAGGGTGAGGACGATCCGTTTGACGCCGGTGGCCGCGCCCAGGTCGACCTGGAGCCACTGCGGGAAGGCGTTGTTGGCGGACTCCCAGTAGGTGTTGGTGTCGCCGTCGGTCGCGTTGCCCGAGCCGTAGGTCTGGGTGTGACTGCTCTCCGAAGTGGGGCGGCGGAGGGCGAGGTTGGTGGTGCTGGACGGGGGGTCGGTGGTGACGGATGCCTGGTTGGACGGTTGCGACACGTTGCCCGCCGCGTCGACGGCCACGACGTCGAAGGTGTACGCGGTGGACGCGCCAAGTCCGGTGACAGTGAACGAAGTTGAGCTGCTCGTGCCCACCTGGGTACTGGTCGAGCCCGACACCTGACGGATCCGGTAGCCGGTCACGCCGACGTTGTCCGTCGCCGGATTCCAGCTCAGCGAGGCCGAGTTGCTGGTGTGTCCGGTGACGGCGAGAGCACTCGGCGCGGTGGGCGGTGCGGTGTCGCCACCGCCGGGAACCACCGGCTGGGTGGGACGAGTCGCGGTCAGCGCGATCTGGCCCTTGAGCATGCGGCCGCCGTCGCCGGTCAGGCGCAGGTAGTAGTCCGAGGAGCAGGCGGTACCGTCCTCGTCCAGGGCCAGGAAGCCGGAGTTGGTGGGCACCCATGCCTGGGTCTCTGCGGTCTTGGCGATCTGGTTGCCCTCGTTGTACTCGTCGAACATCGAGATGTAGATGCCCTGCACCCCGGCCCGCACCATGTTGTAGAACTGCCGCCACATGAAGTCGCCGTGCGCGCGCTGCCGTCCGGAGACGTCACCGGGCAGGACACAGGGCTGGAAGTCGATGCCGTTGGCGTTGCAGTCGGCCTGGTCGGGGACGGTGTAGGTGTTGTAGGCGTTGTCGGCCTCGCCCACATTGCCTATGGCACCGACCATCCACGGCGAGATCATGTTGAAGGCGTGATAGACGCCCAGGAAGCCGGGCTGCGAGCCACCGGTCCCTGTCCGCCATTCGCGCGGGACGCCGCCGATGACGTAACACCCCTGGTTCTTGAACCAGTTGACGACGTCGAGGCAGGCTGCGGGGGTGAAGGGATGGTTCGGGTCGTTGAAGCCGAAGCCCCAAATGCAGACGACCGGCTTGCCGTTCTGCTTCGCGTACGCCGAACTCGCCGTGTGGGCGGACATCTTGGTCGTCCAGTCCGTCTTGATCTCGGACTGCATGTTCGTCCAGTTGGAGACGTCGTACATGATGTAGAACTTCCGCCCGTACGACTCGGCCGCGCTGCGCACCTTGGTCGCCATGGCGTCGCGGGTCGGGCCCTCGCCGCCGGTGGGGTTGAAGCGCTGGAGCGCGGCGGTGTCGATGTTGTTCTGCTGCATCCACAGGAAGTGGGTGTTGACCGTCTGCTGGTCGTAGGAGGAGAACAGCTTGGCGGGCTGGCCGTTGCCCAGGGCGGCGTACGACGTCTGGTAGGTGTTGGTGTACTCGCGCACGTCGGGCCAGCAGCTGATGCCGGTGTTGGTCGGGGACGGCGGCTGGCCCCAGTTCTGGGTCCAGTGCCACCAGCCGTTGATGGGCGCGCCGTCGCCGATGCAGGCGAACCAGCCCTGGTAGCCGACGGTGATCTTGCCGACCACGTCGCCCGGCGGGCTGGCCGCGGACGCGCTCGGGGCGAGTGCGGTCCCGGCCGCTCCCACGGTTCCCACCGCGCCGGCCGCGACCGCGGCCCTCAAGAAGACTCTGCGTGTGACACCCATCTCGACTCCTTTCGGTGGTCGGTGCCGCCGAGCGCGCTCACGCTCGCGCTCGGCGGCACCTTCAGGGGCAGGTCAGGTGTTCCAGACCTGGAACTCGGAGATCTGACCGGCCGGCCAGCCGTCGTTCGCCGTGACGTTCACCCGGACGTATCGCTGGGTGGTCGCGGTGAACGTGATGGTGACCGTGTTGGTGGTGGCGGGGTCGAAGGTGTACGTCGCCGACGACTTGAGGGTGGAGAAGGAGGAGCCGTCGGTGCTGCCCGACACCGACAGCGTCTGGTGGCGGGCGCCCCAGGTCGCGGGGAGTTGGAGGACCACACGACTGGCGCTCTGCGCGGAGCCGAGGTCCACCTGGACCCACTGCGGGAAGGCGTTGTTGGCGCTCTCCCAGTAGGTGCCCTGGTTGCCGTCGGTCACGTTCGAGGACGGGTATACGGAGGTGTGGCTGGACTCGGTGGTGGCCGCGCCCGCCGCCAGGTTCCGGCTCACCGTGCCGGCTCCAACGCCCGTGAGAGCGACGGTGGTTGTGCCGTTCGACGCGTTGCTGGCGATGCTGAGATCACCGGCACGGGTGCCGGACGCGGTGGGCCTGAACGTGACGTTCACCGTGCAGGAGGCGCCCGCCGCGATCGACGTACCGCAGTTGTTGGTCTGCGCGAAGTCGCCCGTGACGGTGACGCCGGAGACGGTCGCGGCGGCGGTACCGGTGTTGGTCACCGTGACCGTCTGCGCGCTGCTGGTCGTGTTGAGCGCCTGGGTGGGATACGTCAGTGACGTCGGGTCGGCCGACAGGGTCGCCGGCGAGGAGCCGCCGCCGCTGGGGAACACCTCGAAGTCCGACAACTGGGCGGCGTTCCAGCCGGTGTTGGCGGTGATGTTCACCCGTACGTATCTCGCCGTGGCGGCGCTGAAGGTGATGGTCGCCGTGTTGTTGTTGGCGTTCGGGTCGAAGGTGTACCCGGCCGAGGCCTTGATCGTGGAGAAGCTGGAGCCGTCCGTGGAGCCCTGTACCGACAGGGTCTCGGTGCGGGCCGACCACGCGGTCGCCGGCGGGAGTTTCAACACGACCTTGCCGACGCTGTAGTTCTGGCCGAGATCGACCTGGGCCCACTGCGGGAACGAACCGTTGGTGCCTTCCCAGTACGTCGAGGCGTCCGGGTCGGTGAGGTTGGACGCGACGTACGGGCTGTTGCCCGAACTCGCCGTCGCCGGGCGCCCGGCGGCGATGTTGGTGGTGCTGTCGATGCCGCTGCCGGTCAGGGAGACGGTGGTCGGGCTGTTGTTGGCGTTGCTGGTGACGGTCAGGGTGCCGTTGCGGGTGCCGCCCGTGGTGGGCTTGAAGCCGACGGTCACCGTGCAGGACGCGCCGACCGCGAGGGTGGAGCAGTTGTTGGTCTGGCTGAAGTCACCGGTCGCGGCGACGGCCGAGACGCTCGCCGACGCGGTGCCCGAGTTGGTCACCGTCACCGTCTGACCGGTGGCGGAGGAGCCGACCACCGTGGCGGGGAAGGACAGACTCCCCGGGTCGGTGTTCAGCACCGGGCCGGGTGCGGTACCGGTGCCGGACAGGCTGACCGTGTTGGTGGTCCCGCCCGCGGTGACGGTCAGGGATCCGTTACGACTTCCGGTGGCCGTCGGCGCGAACTTCACGCTGACGGTGCACGAGCCGTTCGCCGGGATCGACGAACCGCAGGTGTTGGTCTGGGAGTAGTCGCCGCTGGTGGAGACCGACGAGACGGACGCGGCGGTGTTGGTCGGGTTGGAGACCGTCACGGTCTGCGCGGCGCTCGTCGAACCGGTCGCGACGGAACCGAAGTTGAGCGCACTGGGGGTCGCCGTCACGCCCTCGGGCGGGTAGGGCGGGAAGACCGGCGCGGGCCAGCCGCCGCAGTACGGCGTGCCGCCGATGCCGGAGTTGCCGCCGCCGTCAGTGACGACGAAGTTGCCCGAGCAGCTGTACACCGGGTTCGAGTAACCGACGCCGGTCGCCGTGACGTTGGTGAACTTGGCGGCGCCGCCGGTCTGTTCCTGGAGGGCGAAGGTGCCGGTGCCGGCGATCGTCACGTTGTTGAGGTTGACGCCGCTGATGGTGCCCTCGACCCACTGGACGGCTTCGTACGGACTCTGCTGGATCAGCGCGTTGGTCACGTTGATGGGGCCGTTGATCGCGCCCTGGCTGCCGTCGAACCACAACGCCCCTACGCCGAACTGCCAGTTGGGGTCGAGGCTGCCGGCCCGGATCATGGTGTTGTCGGAGATCGTGGTGAGGCCGACCGGTGTCGACGTGAAGCGCTGCCCCACGTGGATGCCGCCACCCTGGGCGAGGCCGGTGTCGACCACGCGGTTGCCGCTGACGGTGTTGTCGTGGCCGCCGTAGATCGCGATGGCGTTGGCGAGGATCTGCAGGGACACGGTGTTGTTGGAGATCGTGTCGTTGGCGTCGGCGCCGATGGCGGCGTCCGCCCAGGTGGCGATGCCGTCGTCGCCGGTGTTGCGGATGTCGCTGTTCGTCACCTTCGAATTGGTGACGCCACCGTGGAAGTTGATGCCGTCCGCGGTGGTGTCCCGGATGCGCAGGCCGGTGAAGGTCAGCCCGTCCATCGGCCCGTCCATCCAGGCGCCGACCTTCATGTGGGCGATCCACAGATTGGCGACGGTGGAGTCGCTCATCGCGCCGCCGATGCCGTTGACCTGGGCGCTGTCGTCGCGTTCCTGCACATTGCCGAAGATCGCGAAGTTCTGCAGGCGCACACCCGTGCTCGCGTTGGGCGCCGAGTTGCCGTAGAAGCCGGGGGCCGTGCCGATGACGGTCGAGTACCACATGCCGGCGCCGGCGATCGTGACGTTGTTGACGCTGATGTGGCCGGGGATGTTGTAGCTGCCCGGCGGGATCCACACGGTGCCGCCGGGGCCCGCCGAGCTGATCGCGGCGTTGAACGCGCTGGTCGCGTCGGCCACGCCGGTGGAGTCGGCGCCTTTGCTGGTCACCGACACCGCGCCCGAGGGTGCGGTCAGGGCGGCGCCGACCTGCTCGAAGTCGGCGAAGTCGATCGTGTACGAGGAGGCGGTGCTCGCCGCGTCGACCTGGAGCCTGAAGGTCGTGCCCGCCGGATACGTGGTCGTGAACAGGCGGTGGGCCTCGTCGTAGAAGTGGTGCGGGTTGCTGCCCGGCGTGTTGGTGAAGGGGTAGCTGCCGTAGTACCAGCTGTAGGCGTTGGTCAGGGTGAAGTCGGGCTGCTTGACGTCGTTGACGTACAGCGACAGCGGCGCGGTGTAGACCGAGCCGTTCGAGGTGTCGGGGATGCTGTAGCGGAAGTTGATCGAGTTGGTCGCCACCGGCGTGGTGAACGTGACGTACTTGCCGGTGCCCTGCAGCGTCGTCGCCTTGCGGTACGACGCCTCGTCGGCCAGCTGGCCCTGGGTGTAACTCGGGCCGATGTTCGTGCCGTTGGTGGTGGAGTTCTCCGCCTGCACCTCGACGTAGGGCAGGCTCGCGCCGCTGCCGCCGGTGGCGGTGGACGCCGCCACGGCGGGTTGGACGGCCAGTACGACGACGCCGACGGCGGCCAGCATCACGGTGCTCACCGCCCAGACGAGGGCGCGTCTCAGATCTCGGATGGAATGGAACACGTGCCACTCCTTACGTAACCAAATGCCGGAACTGTCCCGCTAGCGCCGCCAGGGAGGGAGGGGAGACAGGGGGTTGGTGACGATGCATGGGGGACCGTAATATCGTTGGCATGATCACGCAATAACAAGACAGAACTCTGCAACAAATAAAAATGTGGGCTGCAAGATCTCAGGTACCCGCGCACATGACGGTGCCGCCGGACGGAGCGTCCGGCGACACCGTGGGGAGCGTGAGGTCAGGCGGCCCAGATCTGGAACTCGGAGACCTGGCCCGCGGGCCAGCCGTTGTTGGCCGTGACGGTGGCACGGTAGTAGCGCTGAGTGGTCGCAGGGAAGGTGAGCGTGACGGTGTTCTTGGTGCCCGGGTCGAAGGTGTAGGCGGCCGAGGGCTTCAGGGTGGTGAAGGTCGTGCCGTCCGTGCTGCCGGCCAGAGTGAGCGTCTGACTGCGGGCGCCCCAGCCGGCGGGCAGTTGCAGCACCACGCGCGAGGCGCTGCGGGCCGTACCGAGATCGACCTGGACCCACTGCGGGAACCTGTTGTTGACGCTCTCCCAGTAGGAACCCTGGTTGCCGTCCGTCACGTTCGACGACGGGTACACGTCGGTGTGGCTGGACTCGCTGGTGGGCTTGCCGGCGGCGAGATTGGTGGCCGGGGTGTCGGTACTCCCGGTGAAGTTCAGGTAGTTGATGTTCCAGCCGCCGGTGTCCTGATGGAGCGTCAGGATCTGTCGGCCGGCGGGCAGGGTCACGCGGGTGGTCGCGGTGCCCCAGGTCTGCCAGTCGCCGGTGGCCGGTAGGTCGACGGCGCCGCTGAGGTTCGTGCCGGAGGCGTCCGACAGGTGCAGCGCCCCGGGCGCGGCGACCGGCGCAGCGATGCGCAGGTCGACGGTGTAGGTGCCGGCCGTGGCGACGTCGACGGTGTAGCGGAACCACTGTCCGGCGCCGGTCCAGCCCAGGTTGTAACCGCCGCCGGTGTCCGAGGAGTTGTCCAGGTCGATGCCGTCGGCGCGGTAGGAGTTGGCGTTGCCGTTGACGGAGGTGACGTTGTATGCGACCCCCTGGCCGCCGGTGTCGTAGTTCTCCGCCTGCACGGTGCCGGGCACGGCGGCCGGGGTGCCGCCGTAGGGTGCCTCGGGAGCGGGCGGCGGCCAGTGGTTGTCGCTCAAGGTGGCGGTGAATCCGGTGGAGTTGTTGACGAAGGCCGAGGCACCGGCGGTGAGCCCGGTGACCGTGTTGCCGGTGATCGTCGCGGAGCCGGTGGGCGCCGGGTAGAACGACGGTGAGATCGCGATGCCGTTGCGGCCGGGGTTGTTGACGGTGTTGTCCTGGAGCAGCGTGTTGGTCGAGGTGGAGAAGCCGATCCCGTCGTAGAGGGAGTCATTGACGGTGTTGCCGGTGACCGTGACCTGGTCGACGATCCCGGTGTTCTGTCCGTCGCCGCCGTTGCCTATGTGCAGGGCGGGTTGGCCCTGGCTGTAGGCGTTGCCGCCGGAGCGGACCACGGTGTTGCCGGTCACGGTCGCGGACAGCAGGTCGCTGCCGTTGACACCGAAGCGCCCGGCGCCCAGGCCGATGTAGCGGGCGGTGTCGCTGATGTAGTTGTTCCTGACCTGGTGGCCGCTGCCGCCGTAGATCCCGACGCCCTTGCCGCCCCAGGGCGCGATCGAGGTGTTGTCACTGACCGTGACATTGGTCATCGGGTGGTAGAAGGTCTGCGAACCGTCGCTGTTGGTGTTGTAGTTGACCGAGTTGATGGCGATCGCGTCGTCCCCGGTGCCGCGGACGAAGTTGTTGGTGACCGTCAGGTTGTTCCCGGTGTCGGCGTTCAGGGATACGTTGTTGACGTTGATCCCGTCCGCCCAGATCGAGGTCAGCCTGCTGTTCTGCACCTTGCCGCCGGTGCCGGAGGCCCAGAAGCCCGACATGGTGTGCTGGGTCCAGATGCCTTCGGCCAGCCAGTCGGTGCCGGTGGTGTCCATCGCGCCGCCATCGCCGCCGATGGTGCTCCGGCTGACCGCGTTGGCGTCGATGTGGAAGTTACGCACCGTGCAGGACGTGAGGTCGAACAGGGCTGCCAGCGGTGTGCTGTTGGGGACCGGGACGTCACGGTAGACCGTGCTGTACCAGAGCCCCGCGCCCGCGATGGTGATGCCCTGCGCGTTCAGTCCCGCGGTGCCCTTCACGTAGAAGGTGCCCTGCGGGATCCACAGGATCTTCCCCTGCGCCTCCGCCTGGTCGATGCAGGTCTGGATGGCGGCCCGGCTGTCCACGGCCTGGCTGTCGGCCGCGCCGTTGGTCGGGGCGTTGGACGCCACCGCGCCGCAGCTCGTGATCGAGATCGAGTTCGCGGGCTGTGCCTGCGGCGCGGGCGGGTTCTCCACGTCGACGGAGTCCACGTCGTAGAAGGACGCGCTGTTGTCCGCGTCCTTGCGCAGCGAGAACGTGGCGCCCGCCGGGATCGGGGCGCCGGTGACGAAGGTGTGCGACTCGTCCCAGAAGACCCTCGGGTTCCCGTCGGCCGGGTTCTGGTTGTCGCTGGTGTTGTAGTTGCCGTTGCCCTCGTACACCCAGGTCTGCTTCGAGTTGAGGTTCAGCGCCTGCCTGAATACCCCGTTGACGTACAGGTTCAGCGTTCCGGTGCTGCCGCCGCCGGACGCTGAATCCGGAATGCCGGCGCGGACGTTGAGGAACGAGATGGGCTGCCCGGTGGTGTTCGTCCACTGCACCGACTGGCCCGTGCCGTCCAGGTGGACATAGGAATGGCCCGAGGCCTCCAGGGTGGCGCTGGAGTACTGGGTCGTCGGCGCCGAGGTCAGCGACCGGACGGCCGCACCTCCGGCGGGCGTTCCCGCCTCGGCCTCGTAGATCTTGAACGGCGTGGTCGCACCGACGGCCGCGGCTCGTGTGTCAGCGGCCGCGGTCGGTGCGGCGACGGCCGGTGGGACGGACACGCACATCGCGCCGACCGCGGCGACGACCGCCGCCAGTCGCCGGGGTCTGGGGATCGTCAGCATGTGGGGCTCCTTCACGGGGTGGGGGGAGACCGGCGCCCCGACCGTACTGAGCCCTCTTCCACTCCGCTAGATTCCAACGAAGTAAAGAATGTACTGCGCAAGCCACTGCAAATTTCTTGCTCAAGATGCGCAAATTTCGAACGAGTCGCGATCATCGCCGAATCCACGGATGTAACCCGGATCACAGCCCTGAAGTGCAGCGCGGTGCGGGGTCCAGAGCCTTTCTCTCTGGGTAAGGGGCTTTGCCCGCACGGGGACGGTGGACGGTACGGATGGAACAGAGTCGGGCCGAGGGGTTCGACGGCTTCGTGGCAGCGCGCTGGTCGGCGCTGTTCCATCTGGCCTGTCTGCTCGCGGGAGGCGATCGGCACCGTGCCGAGGACCTGCTCCAGGAGGCGATGGTCAAGCTCTGGTTCGCCTGGCCGAAGGTCGGCGAGGAGGCACCGGAACCGTACGTGCGCAAGATCCTGGCGCGGGCGGCGGCCCGTTCGGCGCGGCGGCGCTGGTGGGGTGAGCGCCCGGTCGAGCAGCTGCCGGACCTCGCGCAGGTGGACGACGTGTCCGCGACCGTGGCGGAGCGCTCACGGCTGGAGGCGGCGCTGGCCCAGCTGTCGCCGGCGCAGCGGGCCGCCGTGGTGCTGCGCTACTACCAGGACCTGCCCGACAAGCAGGTCGCCGAAGTGCTGGGGTGTCCGGTCGGCACCGCCCGGTCCCATGCGTCACGGGGCGTGGCGCGGCTGCGCCGGATCCTCGGCGATGTCATCGAGACGGTGGGATGAGGGGGCGTTGATGGACCAGTTCGAGCGGGAGCTCGCGCGGATGATGCGCGACGCCCAGGAAACGACCCCCTTCGAACCGCGGCACCGGACCCGGCTGCGGGACGGTGTGCGGGCCCGGCGCCGGGTCCGTGCTGCGCGCAGGGCCGTCGGATCGGTCCTGGCCGTCGCCGGAATCGGCCTCGGCTTCTTCCTGGTGCCCCATGCCGGGGTGGACAACGGGCCGCAGTCCCCACTCCCCCGCCCCGCCCTGAGCCCGACGCTCCCGACCCCCGGCCCGACCCTGACCCCGGGCTCGTCCCCGAGCACGACCACCAGCCCGACACCGACGGACACCTTCGGGTCGTCCATCGGGTCCTCCGGCACCCCGACCTCGACCCCGACCGGGAGTTCGAGCATCGGGACCTCGGACCCGCCCGCGACCAACTCGGCGGCGCCGCCGTCCGGCACGGAGACGACCGGCGCGCCCACGGGTCAGAACACCGCGTCGGGTTCGGTCACCACACCGCCGGCGACGGAGACGTCGGCGACCGTGGGCACGGCGGGCTCCGGCTGACCCGTCCCGCCGACCACCCCACCCCCCCACCCGTAACCCCTGAGCGCGGTACTGCCCGCAGGCGATACCGGCATGCCCCGCGACGGCCCGAAGATACGGACAGAACGTGACAATGCTGATGAATCAGAGCGGTCGGATGAGTCAACTGCCGTTCCCCACACCGGTGTCGGCACACCACCGAGAGCCCGTCCTCGACGTGGTCGTCCCGGTGTTCAACGAGCAGAAGGACCTGGAGCCGAGCGTACGGCGGCTCCACGCCCATCTGCGGGAGACGTTCCCGTACCCGTTCCGCATCACCGTCGCGGACAACGCCAGCACCGACGAGACCCCGCACATCGCGGCTCGACTGGCCGCCGAACTGCCGGAGTTGGAGTGGCTACGACTCGCCGAGAAAGGCCGGGGCCGAGCACTCCACGCGGCCTGGTCCGGGTCGCGCGCACCCGTGCTCGCCTACGTCGACGTCGACCTGTCGACCGATCTGGCGGCGCTCCTCCCGCTGGTCGCCCCGCTGATCTCCGGCCACTCCGACATCGCGATCGGCACCCGCCTCGCCCGTGGCTCCCGGGTGGTGCGCGGCCCCAAGCGGGAGGCCATCTCCCGTTGCTACAACGCCCTGTTGCGCTCCACGCTGGCCGTCGGCTTCTCCGACGCGCAGTGCGGTTTCAAGGCGGTACGACGTGATGTCGCCGAGCGGCTGCTGCCCCTGGTGCGGGACTCGGGGTGGTTCTTCGACACCGAGCTGCTGGTGATCGCCGAACGCGCCGGACTGCGCATCCACGAGGTGCCGGTCGACTGGGTGGACGACCCCGACAGCCGGGTCGACCTCCTGTCCACGGCACTGGCCGACCTGCGCGGAATCGCCCGCATAGGACGGGAGTTGGCGCGCGGCACGCTCCCGACAACGGGACTGAGCCGGGGCACGGACGACTCGCCCGCGGGCGGTCTGGCCGGCCAAGTGCTGCGCTTCGCCGCCGTGGGAGCGGTGAGCTCCCTCGGATACGTCCTGCTGTACGTGGTGTTGCGTCCGGAGACGGGCGGGCAGGCCGCCAACGCGCTGGCCCTGCTGGTCTGCGCGCTGGCCAACACCGCCGCGAACCGCCGCCTCACCTTCGGCCTGCGGGGCCGCGCCGGCGCACTGCGCCACCAGGCCCAGGGCCTCCTGGTCTTCACGGTCGGCCTGGCCCTCACCAGCGGTTCACTGGCGCTCCTGCACCGCACCACGCCAACTCCCGCCCGCAGCACGGAGATCGGGGTACTGGTCGCCGCCAACCTGGCCGCGACTCTCGTACGCTTCTTGCTCTTTCGGGCCTGGGTGTTCCCCACCGGGCGCCACCGTGATTCGGAGGCGACCGCGAAGTGAGCGACACGACGACCTTGACCCCACCCGTCACCGAGGCAGCGCGGGACACCTCAACGGCCCGTCCCTACAAGGACGTTGGCGCGTACCTGCGTTCCACGGTCAGGTACTACGGCCCCGTGCTCGCGCTGTACGGCGTGCTGAAGCTGATCGGCTTCGCCGTCTTCATGTACCTCCTGGACTCCGACGGCGACTTCCGGACGAGGAACCCGCGCTTCGGCGGCGGCGCCCACGTCTGGGACGTACTCGCCACCTGGGACGGCTGGTGGTACCAGCAGATCGCCGCGAACGGCTACGACCCGGCCCTCGTCCGGATCCCCGGCGCCACCGGACTGATCACCCTCGAAGGCAACTCGGCGGCCTTCTTCCCGCTCTATCCGGCGACGATGCGCCTGGTCTCCGACTGCACGGGCCTGGGCCTGTACGGCTCCGGCATGCTGGTCTCGGTCGTCGCCTCGTTCGCCGCCGCGCTCGGCATCCACGCCGTCACCGCCCGATTCGGGGGCCGGCGGGCCGGGTTGGCCGCCGCCGGACTGTGGGCCGTGTGGCCCGGCTCCGGCACGGAGTGGTCGGCCTACTCGGACTCCCTCTACATCGCCCTCGCCGTCTGGGCCTGCCACGCCGTCATGACCGACCGCTGGCTCACCGCGGGCGTCCTCACCTTCACCGCCGGCCTGGGCCGCCCCACCGCCGTCGCGCTCATCGCCGCGCTCACCGTCGCGGCCCTGGGGACGCTCCACCGCAGTCGGGAGAACCTCACGGGCCCGTGGATCGCGATAGGCATCGCGCCGCTCGGACTGCTCGGCTACCTGCTGTGGGTCGGCAACCAAATGGGTGATCTGACGGGCTACTTCAAGCTCCAGAGCGGCGCCTGGGCGCACACCTTCGACTACGGCGAACACACCGTCGACGTCGTCGGCTCCATCGCGACCGGCCGCTTCGACTACCTCTTCGCGTATCCCCTCGAAGACGTCATCGGCGTGGCCGTCCTCCTGCTGACCGCGCTTCTGCTCCCCCTCCTGATCCGGCTGCGCCCACCGGCGGTCCTGCTCGTCCACACGGTGCTCACCATCGCCCTGGTCCTGGGCAGCCAGCAGATATTCGGCAACGTCTCGCGCTATCTCCTCCCGTGCTTCCCCCTCTTCATCCCCCTGGCGCTCAAACTCCGCACCCTCGGCCTGCCCACGCTGTGCCTGCTGCTCGGCATCGCGGCGGTCGCGTCGGGGTCGTACGCCGGGTATGTGCTGTTCGAGGTGGGGGTCCCCTAGGAAACCGGTTCGAGTTCCTTGTGGTCCGCCGGTGCCGTCTTCCGCAGGCTGCTTCCCTCGACGTCGAGGTCGGGCAGGATCCGGTCCAGCCAGGCGGGCAGCCACCAGGCGCGGCGGCCGGCGAGCGCGAGGACCGCCGGTACGAGGGTCATGCGGACGGCGAAGGCGTCGATGGCCACGCCCACGGCCAGGGCGAACGCGATGGGTTTGATGAGGGAGTCGTCCAGCGGGAAGAACCCGGCGAAGACGGTGAACATGATCAGGGCGGCGGCGGTGACGACCCGCACGCTGCCGCGCGCGCCGTCGACGACCGACTGCCGGGCCCGGCCGGTGCGGGCCCATTCCTCGCGCATCCCGGACACGAGGAACACCTCGTAGTCCATGGCCAGTCCGAACAGCACGCCGATCAGGATGATCGGCAGGAAGCTGACGACGGGACCGCTGTGCGGCACGCCGAGGGCGTCGGCCAGCCAGCCCCACTGGAAGACGGCGACGACAAGACCGAGCGAGGCGCCCACCGAGAGCAGGAAGCCGACGGCGGCCTTGACGGGGATGACCAGGGACCGGAACACGATCATCAGCAGGATCAGGCTGAGGCCGACGACGATGGCGACGAAGGGCAGCAGGGAGTCGCTGAGCCGGTTGGAGACGTCGATGTTGACGGCGGTGGTGCCGGTGACCGCGATCGAGGCGCCGGTGGTGTCACGGAGGCCGGGCGCGATGTCCCGGATCTCGTGGACCAGTTGATCGGTGCGGGCGCTGTCGGGGCCGGAGGCGGGCAGGACGGTGATGACGCTCTGCGCCGGGTCGCTGGTGGGCTGCGGCGGCAGGACGGCCTTGACGTCCTTCAAGGTCCTCAGTTTCTCGGCCACTTGGGCTCCGGCGCGTGAACTCGCCTCGGCCGTACCGCCGTTGGTCTCGGCGAGAACGAGCAGCGGGCCGTTGAAGCCGGGCCCGAACTTGTCGTCGATCGTGTCGTAGGCCGTGCGCTGGGTGGAGCCGTGCGGGGCGGAGCTGTTGTCGGGCAGGGCCAGGCGCAGGTCCGCGGCGGGCAGCATGAGGGTGATCAGGACGCCCGCGACGGCGAGCACGGTCAGCAGCGGCTTGGCGATGACCCACTTCGTCCACCGGGCGCCCAGCGTGGTACGGCCGCTGGTGCCCTCCTCGTCGGTGGCCCGCCGGGCGGCGCGGCTGCCGGGCCTGGGGGCGAGCCGCGCGCCGGCGAATCCCGCGATGGCCGGGACGAGCGTGATCGCTGCCAGTACGGCGATCAGTACGGCACCGGCGGCCCCGAGGCCCATCGTGGTCAGGAACGGGATGCCGATGACGCTCAGCGCGGCGAGCGCGATGATCACGGTGGTGCCGGCGAAGACGACGGCGCTTCCGGCCGTACCGACGGCCAGCGCGACGGATTCCTTCGGGTCGGTGCCGCGGGCGAGTTGCTGTCGGTGGCGGGAGAGGATGAACAGGACGTAGTCGATCCCGACGGCCAGGCCCAGCATCAGGGCGAGCGTGACGGCCGTGGAGGAGATGCTGACCGCGGGCGCGAGAGCGAGCAGTCCGGCCAGCCCTGCGGCCACACCGATGAGCGCGGGCAGCAGCGCCATGCCGGCGGCGAGCAGCGATCCGAACGTGACGACGAGGACGAGCAGCGCCACGGCCACGCCGATGATCTCCGACGGACCGACGTGAACTCCGTTGCTGTTGAAGACGGATCCGCCCACCGACGTCCGCAGCCCGTCCTTCTCCGCCGCGCGGGCCGCGTCCTTGAGCGCGTCCACGGACGACGTACGGACCTCCGCGGTCTGCACGGGGTACTGGACCTGGACGATCGCCGTCGTCCGGTCGGCCGAGACGGCGCCGGAGGACTGCGGGTCGACGACCTCGCTGACCTGCGGTGCCTTCTTGGCCTCCGCCACGGCCCGGGCGATGGCCGTCGCGTAGGTCGCCTCGGTGACCCGGTGACCCTCGGGCGCGCTGAAGACGATCTCCGCGCTCGCGCCCGACGCCTCCGGAAGGGTCCTGCTCAGGCTGTCCAGCGCCCG
This sequence comes from Streptomyces sp. NPDC001002, assembly GCF_053599215.1. NCBI lineage: Bacteria > Bacillati > Actinomycetota > Actinomycetes > Kitasatosporales > Streptomycetaceae > Streptomyces > Streptomyces sp. NPDC001002. The sequence goes on from NZ_JBSFLV010000029.1 coordinate 89,241, forward strand.
CTGCGACTCGGTGCCCGGCACCGAGAAGCGGTCGTCGAGCTTGCCGCCGAAGACGCTGACGCAGGTGATGAGCGCGGCCAGGACGAAGAGCCATATACCCAGGACGAGCTTTCGGTGCCGGTAGGCGCGGTGACCCAGCCGGTGCAGCAGGACGGCCATGACGAACTCCCTCGAACGGTGTCGGTAGCCCGACTTTATCACCTGCTCAAGTCGAGTGACTAAGTCCATGGACCGTGACGCCTGAGAAGGGCCGTACATACAGGTCAGGGCGCCCTCGTGAGGTACGAGGGCGCCCTGTACTTGCCGCGTCGACTCAGGGGCGCACCCTGGGTACGGCCACCAGGTCCAGTCGGCCGCCGGCCATCGCCACCACAGCCGACACGAAGGCCTGGAGGCAGGTGTGTTCGGCCTCCTCGTCGGGGAGCGCGAGGTGTTGCAGCGTGAGCCCGTCGAAGCCGGCCAGGAAGAACCGCGCGATCGCGTCCACGGGCTGGGCGAGGGGTCGGCCGGTCCGTTCGGCCGCCTCGGTGATCAGTCGCGCGGTCACCTCGGTCACCCCCCGGTAGTGGGCTTCGAGGGCCTCGCTCAGAGCGGGCGAGCGGAGCGCGAACATGGTCAGTTCCGTGAGGAGTTGATGACTTTCGGGCTGTTCGAGCACCGTCCGCCACAGCGCGGTCACCAACGCGCTCGCCGTCTCCTCGAACCCTCCGTCGGCCGGTGCGGCCCCCTCGACCTGGGCCACCAGATCCTGCGTGAGCTGCTCCATGACCGCGAGGTACAGCTCTTCCTTC